>NZ_CFHTQA010000023.1:0-54606 GCF_984394615.1 Spongiibacter sp.
CTCCTATACGGAAGCGGCTCCTTGAAACCTGACAACCTATGTCAGGACGGGACACTCGAAACAGCACGGCAACGCTGGCTGAATTTCCATTGGTATTTTTCAAAACCAGCCTCTATGCTCATTATTCCTGCAAGCGATACGTGTTTATCCAGCGCCGTCTTCAGGGAAGCTCAGAAAATCAGCCACATGGGGAAATGAGGCAAGAGATATGATGCCCCTCTCCAAGAAATGCGCGCATGTACGCTTTCTCAGCGGCCTATTTTTTCAATTTCCAGTTATTTGCTAAGGAAGCTCTGCACAACTTCCCTAGACAGGGAGTGATCGTGGCTGAAAAGGAAAGGAAGAAACACGGGGTTTTGGCGTTTATTTTTTCGCTGACCTCGTTTATCCCGATGCTCGGGATATTCATCGGGATTATCTGTATTGTTATCGCGGCGACAGCGAAGAAGTCTAACTCCTTGCTGCTCGGCCTGATTGGTGCTGGCGGGATACTGTTCAGTGTGGTCCTGTACGGTTCCTTGGCCTACAACATGTTCAAGGATGACAACTTCTCGAAGGCCTTTGAGCCTCATGCCAAGAGCGCTATGACGTCGTTGATTAAGCATATTGAGTACTACAAGCTTCAATATGGCTATTACCCTGAGTCGATGGACGCATTGCGAGAGAATTTCAACGAAGGAGAGATGGTCTTTGCCTTCGATATGTCTGCGCCCAGACCTATGGGCGGTAAGCCGCGTGATTTTTACTATGAGGTGATCAATGATGGCAGCAATTATTTGCTGTTCGGTATTGGTCTGGACGAGCAGCCGTTTACGGCAGACGATATTTTCCCGCTGATCGATCCGGAGAAGGACAAGAATATAGGCTGGGTCAGGGAGCCCTGAGCTTCGTTGTTATCAGTCGCCGCCATCGCGCTCGCTTTCGGGCTACGACAGTGGTGCTTGAGTGGAAAGCCATCCGTTTTTAATCAGGAGTTCCCATGGCAGAAATTATTCCCTTAATTGTTATCTTCGCCGTACTGGGCATTGTGCTGTTTGTCATGCTCACCCGACGCGGGAAAGGCATGCTGTTCGGCGGACGTATTATCAAGACTTATGACGGCGTGTCGGCGAAACGCCGGATGATCGCCAGCAAGATCAAGGTGCATGTGATTGATGGCGGTGGTGAGAACAAGGTAGGGCTGGAGCTGGTCACGACGTCGCTGGGCAGCTATCAAATGATGCCCGCCACTCTGCCTGCGGCTGAGGCTCGCAAGTTGGCGGCCTTGCTGCTGGAGGCGGCGGATTACCACGTCAAGCATTGAGGCGTTTCCGGCGAGCATTGAATGTCTATGTTTGCCTCAGGCCTCTCCCTTGGCGGCGTTTACTATGGGAAGAATGCCTTATGAACGCTCGCGCACTCGCGCTGATCATACTGATTCCACTATCTCTTCCTGCTTCAGCGGATGAGCAGGCGACATTGGAGCGTATCAGCACTTGGGTTCGGGAGCTGTTTCCCCTTTCTTTCCCCACCAGTGAGCAGCAACTTGCTGCGTTTGGCGACCTCACTTCAAAAACCGTCTCCAGTTACACCATCAATGGCGGAGGAAATCCCGGCCACTATGTGGAGTGGGGACTTGATGGAATAGTGCTGCGTGCTTTTGTCGCCGAGTCAGCGGCGCCGAATATCTATGTTTACGCGATTGAATTGACCTCGTCGTCCTGGCCGCTGAGTAACGGTATCGCGGTGGGCATGTCGTCGTCGGTATTGGCGCAACTGCCGTATGCGGCCAATGACGGTGACTACGGTTACTGCGGGGTTGCTGAGACCTGTGTCCACTTCATCGTAGAGGATGGTTTCATCACAGCCATTCGTTTTCAGTTCTACATCGGCTAGCGCCGGGGGCTTGTATTTTGTCCATTCTAACGATTTTCGTAATTGGTGATGCCTGAGCCTGTACATTCCGCCGTTTTCCTTTATTTTGCTATGGCTGCCCTGCGTGAATACGCTGTGTTGATGCATTGAGGGCAGCACGGCGCCGACTCGCCGCGTTGGTGGTCATCCCATTGCGGTCGGGCGGGTGGTGATAGCGAGCATAGTGTCAGGACAGCAATGAAGCAGATCGTGATTCTCAAGGTGGGTACGACGTTTCCGGCGACCGGCGAGCAGTTTGGTGATTTTGATGACTGGACGCGTGCCGCGCTGGGTGATGCGCTGCCGGTGCGGAGCGTGGATGTTGAACATGGTGAAGCCCTGCCTGCCGTCGCGCAATGCGCGGGCGTGGTGATTACCGGCTCGCACTCGATGGTTACTGACGAATTGCCGTGGAGTGTGGCGACGGAAGTCTGGTTGCGAACATTGCTGGAGACCGGAACGCCGATTTTCGGCGTGTGCTACGGGCACCAGTTGCTGGCAAAGGCCGCCGGTGGAGAGGTGGGCTACCATCCCCAAGGCAAGGAAATTGGCACGGTGCCCATTGAGTTGCTGCCTGCGGCACAGGACGACGTCATCTTCGGTGACTTGCCTTCCTCGTTCCTTGCTCACGTTACTCACTCGCAGACGGTGCTGCAGTTGCCTCCCGGCGCCACGCGTCTGGCTTGCAATGCCTTCGAGCCCAATCACGCCTATCGACTCGGTGAGGTCGCCTACGGTGTTCAATTTCACCCGGAGTACTCCGCCGCCATTATGCGCTCCTACATTGAGCAGCAGGCCGATGCACTGACGGCGGCAGGCCGTGATGTGTCGGCGATACTCGATGGCGTGGCGGACACGCCCGTGGCGGCGAGTCTGTTACATCGTTTCGTTGCCATGGTGATGCACGCCGCCGATTGAACGCTCCGACGTCAGCGCAATGCGGTGCGTTGCGCGCTATCTTCAGTTTCCCAGCCACCGCCCAGTGCGCGGAATACCGCGACGCCTTGGGTCCCCAATTGCCGCGCTGCGGCCACGCTTGAGCGCTGCGCCTCGATTAATGTGCGCTGGGCATCCAGCACCTCGATAAAGGTGGCGGCGCCCGCAGCATGGCGCTGTCTGGCTAGTGTGTAGGCGGTACTGGCATAGCGCTGTGCATCGGCCAGCGTGGCCTGCTGTTGCAGGGTGGCCTGATAGTGGGTCAACGCCTGTTCCACTTCTTTCAGTGCGGTAAGCACCGTGCCATCGAATTCCGCCAGTGTGGCGGCAATGCGCGCCTCGGCCTGCCGGATTTGCGCCCGCGCTGCCAACTGGTTGGGGAAGTGCCAGGACAACAGTGGCCCGATGCTGAAGGACCAGTGCTCGTTGCTGGGCAGAGTGTCGTTGCGGAAGTAGCTGGCTGACGCGCCCAGGGTGATTTGAGGGTAGAGGCTGGCAATCGCCACGCCGATGCGGGCGGTATCGGCCTTCAGGCGATACTCTGCCGCGCGCACATCCGGCCGACGGCGCAACAGGGCGGCCCCGTCGCCCACGGGAATGCTGCTCAGCAGCGTGGGGATTTGTGCGCAGTCCCGCGCGGCGGCAGGAATGTTGGCGGGGGTTTCAGCGAGCAGGGCCGCAAGTTCGAGCAGGCGACTCTGACGATCGGCGCTCAATGGTGAGAGTGTCGAGGTGGTGGCCGCCAGATCGGCAGCCGCTCGGGCCACATCGAGTTGGGTTGCTGCACCGGCGGTCTGGCGTTGTTGAGTCAATTGCAACTGCTTGTCGGCGATCGCCACGGCCTGCTCGGCAATATGCAGCGACTGGCCGAGACCGCAGGCATCAACGTAAGCGCGGGTGGTTTCGGCGACAACGGCGAGACGGGCGGCATCGCGTGCTGCCTCGATGGCGTCGCGGTCTGCATGGGCGGCCTGCACATCCCGGCGCACTCGGCCGAAAAGGTCGACCTCATAGGCGATGTCCATGCCGCCGCTGTAGCTCCACTGCGTCGGCGCGCGATCGGGGCCGCTCCAAACGCGCTGATCGCGCCCATAACTGGCGCCCGCATTGGCGGTGGTCGACGGCACATACTGGCTGCGTGATTCGCGGAAGCGGGCGCTGGCCTCCAGCAGATTGGCCTCCGCGACCCGAAGGTCGGTGTTGGCGGCCAGCGCCTGTTGAATCAGCGTGTTCAGCGCCTCGTCGTTGTAGAGCTTCCACCAGTGTGCGCTTACCGGCGCATCGCTTGCGGGCCACGGCGTGGTGAATGCCGTGGTCGCGGTGTCGGGCACCGCAGGGGAATGGAAGTCCGGCCCGCTGGCGCAGGCGCTGAGCAGGACCGTGGCTACGACCGCGAGGCCAATAGGCTTAGACATGATTGAGTTCTCCTTCGGCCAGTTCCCGCGCGCGACTGGAGGTACTGGCGGCGCGGTGGTCCTTGGCGATAAAGCTGTAGACAGTGGGCAGAATGAACAGGGTGAACAGGGTGCCGATCAGCATGCCCATCACCACGACAATGCCGATGGCGAAGCGGCTGGCCGATCCGGCGCCGCTGGCAAACAGCAGCGGGATCATACCGGCGACCATGGCCGCTGTTGTCATCAAGATCGGGCGCATTCTCACCCTTGCGGCTTTGCGAATCGCCGTGGCGCGGTCGACCTGGTCGTGCACCTGAATTTCGTTGGCGAACGCCACCATCAGAATGCCGTGCTTGGAGATCAGGCCGATCAGCGTTACCAGACCGATCTGGGTGTAGATGTTCAGTGTGGTGAAGCCCAGATACAGCGGAATCAGTGCTCCGCAGATCGCCAGCGGGACAGTGACCAGAATCACCAGCGGATCGCGGAAGGATTCGTACTGCGCCGCCAGAACCAGAAAGATGACGATAAGCGCGAAGACAAACGACACCATCAGGCGGTTGCCTTCACTGACGTATTGCCGACTGTCTGACAGCCAGTCGATACTCGCGCCGGGCGGGATTTGCTGATTTTGCAGAAACGTCACGGCCTGCCCCATGGTGACGCCGGGCGCCAGTACGGCGGACAGGGTGACCGAGTTCATCTGATTGAATTGCGGCAGGCGATTGGCCTGCGGACGAATGCTCACGTCGATGACCGTGGACAGCGGGATCAGCTCACCGGAACCGGCTTTAACGTAGTACTGGCCGAGCTTGTCCGGGGTCAGGCGCTGGGCGGCGGGAACCTGGGTAATCACGTCGTAGGAGCGGTCGTGCCAGTTAAAGCGGTTAATCAGATTTTCGCCCACCAGAATTGCCAGCGTGTCGGCGATGGCTTGCATGGTCACGCCCAGTTCGCCCGCTTTCGCGCGGTCGATGGATACCCGTGCTTCCGCACTGTCGAAGGCGAGGTCGCTGTCGACGAAAACAAACAGGCCACTGCCCCAGGCTGCGCCTTTGATCTTTTCCATTGCCTGATACAGGGCGGAGAAGTCATCGGAGGAGCGCACGACCATCTGCACCGGCAGACCGCCGCTGCCTGCGGGCAGGGGCGGCGGTGGAAAGATCGCCGCGAACACCCCGGTTAATCCGGCCACGCGGGCGTTCAGTTCACCCTGTATTTCGGCGGAGCTGCGTTCGCGTTCCTGCCACTCCTTGAGGACCACACCGCCGAAGGCATTATTCTGCCCGCCCGCACCGTTCACCATGAAGCTGTTGAGGTGTTCGGGCAGGCTGCTGAAGATATCCACGATCTGCTGTGTGTTGCGCTCGGTGTAGTCGGTGTTGGCGTACTGCGGTGCTTTCACCGAGGTGAAGATGTAGCCGTGGTCTTCCTGTGGGGCCAGTTCGCGTTGGCTGCCGGTGAACAGGACGCCGATGCCGGCGAGCACCACCGCGCCCACGGCCAACACGGCCGGGCGCGCAGACAGAGTGTGGTGCAAGACCCTGTCGTAACGGGCTTCGAGGCGCCCCACGTTCTTCTCGATCAGTTTGGCGAGTCGGCCTTCGTGGACTTTGTCGCTGAGCAGCCAGGAGCTCATCATCGGCGACAAGGTGAGGGCGACGATGCCCGAGACAAAGACGGAACCGGCCAGCGTAAAGGCGAATTCCTTGAACAGGGCGCCGGTGAGCCCTGCGGTGAGACCGATGGGGGCATAGACGGCGGCCAGCGTAATGGTCATCGCGATCACCGGGCCGACAATTTCGCGGGCGCCGATGAGCGCGGCCTTGACTGGCGACAGGCCTTCTTCAATGTGGCGGTGAATGTTTTCGACCACGACAATGGCGTCATCCACTACCAGCCCGATGGCCAGCACCATCGCCAGCAGGGTGAGCATATTCAGCGAAAACCCGAAGGCCAGCATCAGAATCGCGGTGCCGATCAGCGACAGGGGAATGGTGACCACGGGGATAATCACCGCCCGGAACGAGCCAAGAAACAGGAAGATGACCAGTACCACAATGATCACGGCTTCGATCAGCGTGTGAGTCACTTCGTCGATAGAGGCGTTGACGAAGTGGGCGACGTCGAAGTTACTGAAGACCTCTAATCCCGGTGGCGCTGAGCGCTGAAGGTCGGGGATCAAGGCTTTTACGGCTTTGACGATCTCCAGCGGGTTGCCGTCCGGGGTGGGCGAGATTGCCATGGAGATCGCCCGGCGACCGCTGCTGGCAAACGTGGAGTCATAGTTCTGCCCGCCAAGCTCAATGGTGGCGACATCGCCGAGGCGTACCAGACCACTGTCGCTTTGCTTGATGACTAGCTGACGAAATTCCTCAATGCTGCTGGCGTCGGTGCCTGCAGTAATATTGATAACGGTCTCGCTGTCTTTCAGTTGTCCCGGTGCAGCCTGAATATTGTTGGCGCGCAGAGCGGCGGCGACCTCGCCTGCGGACATGCCCCGCGCCGCGAGGCGGTTGGGATCAACCCAGATACGCATGGCGAGGGTCTGTGCGCCGCCAAAGTCGACCGAGGCCACACCGGGAATCGAGGTGACCAGGGGCTGCGCCACGCGCGTGGCGAAGTCGGTGATGATGGGAATCGGCAGCTCTTCTGAGACGAAGGCCAGATACTGCACCGCCGAGGCGCCGTCGGTAATCTTGTTGATCACCGGGTCGAGGGTGCCTTCGGGCAGGCGGTAACTGACCTGCTGGACCTTGGCGAGAATTTCCGTCATCGAGCGGTCGGAGTCGGCATTCAGCACCAGCTTGGCCTTGATTTCGCTGTTGCCCTGAGTCGACGTTGAGGTCAGGTATTCAATGCCGCTGGCGGTGGATACCGCCTGCGCAATGGGTGTGGTGACAAAGCCCTGCATGACGTCCTGAGTGGCGCCGGGGTAACCGGTGGTAATTACGATGGTCGCGCTTTCCATGGCCGGGTATTCCCGAATGGGCAGCGAGTACATGGCGCTGCCACCGACGAGCAGCAGCAGAAGGCTGACCACAATCGACAGGATGGGGCGGCGGATAAACAGATCGGTGAACGCCATGCTTATGACTCCTCAGCCGCGCGGAGTTTAGTGACGGTGACGGGGGCTCCCGGTGGGACTTTCAGTTGGCCTTCGGTCACCACGATATCGCCCACTTTCAGCCCGCTGCTGATCACGACCTGATCTTTCAGGCGTCGGCTGATTTGCACCTGCACGTATTCTGCCTGTCCCGCTTTTTCGGGTTCGGCGCCGCGAACCAGCAACACATTCGAGCCAAATGCCGTGGTTTGAATGGCGGTAGAGGGCACGACGAGCTGCTCCTTCTGCTCGGGCAGGCTCAGGCTGGCGTTGACGAACATGCCGGGGCGAAGGTGCTCGCCGGGATTGTCCAGTTGGGCGCGAATCTGAATGTTGCGGGTGTCGGCACTGATGCGCGGCTCGACCGTGGTGACCGTGGCGGTATAGCTGTTATCGGGCCAGGCATCGCTGACGACCTGAACCTTGCCACCCTGTTGCACCCAGCGCAGTTCCTGCTGAGGTACGGTGAAGTCCACATATAGTTGGGAGGTGTCCGTCAGTGTGGCAATGGTCTCGCCGGGATTGAGGTATTGGCCGAGATCGACCTGACGGATGCCGAGCTGACCGGCAAAGGGCGCGCGAATCTGCTTCTGCGCAATGCGGGCGTCCAACTGCTTGACCGCTGCCAGCGCCTGGTCGCGCTCAGCGGTACGCTGGTCGAGAATTTCGCGGGATTCGGCGCCGCTGTTGACCAGCCGCGCTGCCCGTTTGAGTTGCGCATCGGCGAGCTTCACGCGGGCGAGTGCGGCGGCGCGGTCGGCCTGCTCGGGCGCATCGTAGAGTTGCAGCAGTTGCTGTTCTGCCGCCACGGTTTCGCCTGCGTCAAACCCGATGCTGACCACCCGGCCCGCCACTTCCGGGGCGAGCACGACCTCGCGAACGGCGCGCAGTGAGCCCACGGCATGCAGTGAGTTGGGGATATCGGTCGGGGTGACTCGCATCGCGGCGACGGCGGTCGGCGGATAGGGCTGGGCGGCGGCACCGCCCTGGCGCCACTGCTTCCAGCCCAGCAGCAAGAGGAATACGGCGACGGCAATGCAGAAGCTCAGCAGCGTGACGGTCAGCGTTCGCGAATTCTTGGTTGTTGCCTGTTCGGAATGTGGTGTGCTCATCGTGGTTTCCAGCTATCGGTATTTTCAGGCCGTAAGCACCGGAGCGGCTTGCTGTGAAGTCGCGTTCGGGAACGGTGTGTTATCAACCCCCGGGAGCCAGAGTGACGCTACCGACAGGGTTGCGAAGGGGCGGTAGGTGAGTCGATAGTGGGCAGCTTAAAACCTCAATCTTGGTTTAGGTCAATAGATGGGCTATAAATAAAAAATGGAAAAAAGTCCGCCCAAAGTGGCTATGCAAATGCTCAGCGTGGGGCAGATATCGCAGCGAAGCGGTATTCCGGTGTCGACCCTGCATTTTTATGAGACCAAAGGCCTGATACGCAGTCGTCGTAACGCGGGTAATCAACGGCGTTATCCGCGGCATATTCTGCGGCAGCTCGCGGTGATTAAGGTGGCGCAAAGTCTGGGCTTGTCGCTGTCAGAAATTCGCGAACACATGGAAACCCTGCCGCAGGACGCGCCACCCAGTGCGGCAGACTGGAATCGTTTGTCGTCGATCTGGCGGGAAGAGCTGGAAGCGCGCATCGAGAAAATGACGGCGCTGAAGGACAAGCTGACGGTGTGTATCGGTTGCGGTTGTCTGTCGGTGTCGGACTGTCCGCTGCGCAACCCGGAAGATCGCGCAGCGGAATATGGTCCGGGGGCGAGGGCCTTTGACCCTCAATAGCCGTGTTTACCCGGCGGTTCAGGCGCTGAGGATTTCGTCGCGCAGAGCCGAGTGGGCTGCACCTGGAAGGCGTGGGCCGTATTGCGAAACAACTTCGGCTGAGGCGCGGCTGGCGAGTTTGCCTGCCGTGGCAAAGTCGTGGCCGTGGCTGATGGCGTAGAGGAAGGCACCGGCGAACATATCGCCCGCGCCATTGGTGTCGACGGCATCGACCCGATAAGGCGCAATGTTGTGCAGCGTTTCACCGTCAAACACCAGCGCGCCCTTGGCACCGAGGGTAACGGCGAACGTTTTGGCAACGGCTTTCAGGGCTTCCACGGCATCGTCGATGGAATCGGTCTGTGCCCAGCCTTTGGCTTCGTCTTCATTGCAGAACAACAGGTCGACACCGTTGCCCAGCATCTCGGCCATACCCTCGCGGAAAAACTCCACCATGCCGGGGTCGGAAAAGCTCAGCGCGGTTTTTACGCCGTTCTGTTCCGCCACTTCACGGCCACGAATGGCAGCGGCGCGGCCGGTGTCGGAGGTGACCAGATAACCTTCCATGTAGTAGTAGGCCGAATCGGCCAGTGCTGCCTCGTTCAATTCTTTTACCGACAGCTCGGCGCTGATACCCAGGTGGGTATTCATGCTGCGTTCGGCGTCGGGGCTGATCAGTACCAGACACTTGCCGGTTTGGCCGTGATCGCGGTCGTCGTCGAAGTTGGCGTCCACACCTGCCGCGCGGATATCGTTCAGGAAAACTTCTCCGAATTCGTCATTGGCAACCTTGCAGGAGTAGAAGCCTTTGGCGCCAAAGTAGGCGGCGGCCACTACCGAGTTGCAGCCGGAGCCGCCGCTGGCCTGTTTGGAGTGAACCAGATGGCCTTCGAGCTGGTCCAACAGCTCCTGTTGGCGGGCTTCATCGACCAGGGTCATCAAGCCTTTCTCGACGCCCATGGTTTGCAGTTCGCTGTCCTGGACCTGAATCTCGGTGTCCACCAGCGCCGCGCCGATGCCGTAAACGTGATACTTTTTCATCTTATTTGCCAATAACTTGCCGTAAAGTGCGGCTATTATCCGTGCCCAGACCGGATTTGCAATTCAACGAGAGCTTTTATGCCCAAGAAAAAAACATCGCTTCGTACCCGTCTCCGCGCACTTCGTCCACGGAGTTGGCGGGGCTTACTGCTCAAGTTGACGATTGCCGGTCTGGTCCCCTTACTCATTTTCTTCGCCTACTGCGATGCGCAGGTACGCGATGCCTTCGCCTCTGACCGCTACGATCAACCCGCCAAGGTCTATGCGCGACCGCTGGTGCTGGCCTCGGGCGCGGTGCTCACGGCCTATGAACTGGAAGAAGAGCTGCGCAACCTCGGCTACCGTCGCCTGCGTATGGTCAGCGAGCCGGGCAGTTATCGCCGCGAAGGCGATACCTTTACGATCTATCTGCGGCCTTTCGATTTTGCTGATGGTCGCCGCGATGCGCGCAAGGTCACGGTGACGATGGGGGCAACCACTGTTGGCGTGGTGCGCAACGAGCTGGGTGAGCGGATCGCCGAGGAGCAGCTCGACCCGACGGTGATTGGGGGGGTGTACCCGGATCGTCACGAAGACCGGCTTATGCTGTCTCTGGAAGATGCGCCGGAAATGCTGGTGGAAACGCTGTTGCAGGTCGAGGATCGCGGTTTCTATGAACACTGGGGAATCTCGCCGCGCAGTATCGCCCGCGCCATGCTGGTCAATATCAAGGCCGGTCGCACGGTGCAGGGCGGGAGCACACTCACCCAGCAGTTGGTTAAAAATACGCTGCTCACCAATGAGCGCAGCCTGTGGCGCAAAATGAAAGAGGCGGCGATGTCGCTGCTGACCGAAGTGCACTACAGCAAGGATGAGATTCTCGAGGCCTATCTCAATGAGGTGTATCTGGGGCAGGAGGGGAATCGCGCCATTCACGGTTTTGGTCTGGCCGCCCGGCACTACTTTAACCGGCCGCTTAAGGAACTGGACCTGTCTCAGGTAGCGGTGTTGGTGGGGCTGGTCAAAGGGCCCTCGTATTACAGTCCCTGGCGTCATCCTGAGCGGGCGATCTCGCGACGCAATATTGTGCTGGGTGAGCTGGCGGAAGAAGGCTGGCTGACGGAAGAGCAGTTGACCCTGTGGAAAAAAGAGCCGCTGGGCCTGTCGAAAAGCTCGGCGCTGGCGGGGGTGTATCCCGCCTACGTCGACCTAGTGCGTCGCCAGTTAAGCCGCGATTACGCCAGACAGGATTTACAGAAGAAGGGGCTGCGGATTTTTACGCCTTTTGATCCCACCCTGCAGCGGCGCGCCGAGGCGGCTACCAGCAAAGCTCTGAAGCAGCTCGAATCCCGCCAAAAGGATCTGCAGGTGGCAATGGTGGTCACCGCTGTGAACAGCGGTGATGTGGTGGCAGTTATCGGCGGACGCCAACCGCGCTATGCGGGTTTTAACCGTGCGCTGGATGCCCTTCGCCCGATTGGTTCGCTGGCTAAACCGGCGGTGTACCTCACGGCGCTCAACGAGCCCAACCGCTACACGCTGATGACCCCGCTGCGGGATGAGCCGCTGAGCGTACCGAATGCGGATGGCAGCCTTTGGAAACCGCAGAACTATGGGAAGAAAGCTCACGGTCGCGTGCCTTTGCACGAGGCGCTGTCGCATTCCTATAACCTGTCCACGGCCAATCTTGGCCTGGATGTCGGGCTGAGCAAGGTTATGGAGATGTTCAAGCGTCTGGGTGTGCACCGCCCCTTACTGGAAGTGCCCTCCATGCTGCTTGGCGCGGCGGCGCTGGCACCGATTGAAGTGGCAGGGATGTATCAGACTATTGCGGCCGATGGTCGTTACACGCCGCTGCGCACGATCTATGCGGTCTCCGACGCCGACGGCAAACCGCTGGCGCGCTACCCGCAAAAGCCCCGGCAGGTGATCGATTCGGCGCCGGTGCATCTCTTGCAGTACGCCATGCTGGAAACCATGCGCGAGGGGACCGGCAAGACGGCCTACAATGTGCTGCCCAAAGACTATCGGGTGGCGGGAAAAACCGGCACCAGTAACGACACTCGCGACAGTTGGTTCGCAGGCTTCGCCGGGGATTATCTTGCCGTGGTGTGGATGGGGCTGGATAACAATGCCTCAACCGGCCTGACCGGGGCCAGCGGTGCACTGCGGGTTTGGCGTCAGTTTATGGCCGAGGCCAGCACGGAACAGATGCCGTTTATGCGCCAGTCCAATATCGAGTATGTGTGGGTGGACAGCGAGAGCGGCAGACTCAGTCAATCCTGGTGTGACGGGGCGCGCTATATGCCCTTTATCAAGGGCAGCGAACCACGTGATCGCGGCGGTTGCGCACCCGATGGCGAGAAGATGTTTAACTGGATAAAACAGCTCTTCGATTAAACGACTTGCCGCCGCGCTTATCGGCGCGGCGCGTTGACGACCTCGGCGGTGTAGCCGCCACCGTCAGCGGGTACCAGCCGCAACTGCTGGTTGATGCAGTCGGGAATCTCATCTTCCCGGTGGCTGACAAACAGCATGCGGGTCTGGCCCTGCGCGGCGATCTGATCCACGGCGCCCAGCAGCCGTGCCTTCTGTTCTTCATCAAGGCCGATACAGGGCTCGTCGAGAATCAATACCCGGGGTGATTTCACCATGGCCCGCGCCAGCAGAATCATGCGCTGCTGACCGAATGAGAGGCGCTCAAAACGCTGCTCCCGCAGTGGCAGCAGCTCCAGGGCGTCCAGCCATTGCAGCACCAGTTGCTGTTGCGCGGGGCTCGGGTCTTCGTAAAGCCCCACGGAGTCGAAGAAGCCCGAGGCGATCACATCCATCGCCTTTACGCGCTTCAGACTGTTGAGCTGCATGCTGGTGTTGAGCAGGCCGAACCAGGATTTGATCTCCCAGATGCTCTCGCCACTGCCGCGACGACGACCGAACAGTTCGACATGCTGGCCGTAAGCCTTGTCATTTTCGCCGCACAGCAAGCCGAGTAAGGTGGATTTGCCCGCGCCGTTGGGACCGCTGATCCAGCAATGCTGATCGGGCATCAGTCGCCAGTTGATATCGCGCAACACCGGCGTGCCGCGAAAACTGACCTCAACATTTTCCAGTGCAAACAGCGGTTGATCTGCGGGCCAGTCTATACCCGGCTGAACCGGCAGCGGCTTGCTGAAGTGCGCGCGGGGGGCAAAGCGTTCGCGGGCCTGCTGAACGCTGCAGTGATCGCTGATGCGGCCGTTCTCCATGATCTGTACATCGTCGATGCCGTCGGGAATATCGGCTGCCGACTTGGTGAGCAGCAGTACGGGTGTGGGCGAGGCCACCAGCTCATCCAGCAAGCGGCGCATTTCGCGCTGGGCCTTGGCGTCCAGCCCTTCCAGCGGATTGTCGATGATCAGGGCCTTGGGCGATGAATACAGGGCGCGGGCCAGCAGTGTTTTGCGGCTTTCGCCAGTGGAGATAAAGCGGATGCCGCGATCGAGAATATGCGCGATGCCCAGACGTTCGCACAGCGCGTCAAACCCCGCCGAGGCGGGATGTCCCTGCAGGATGGCATCGCGTACCCGAGTGCCGATATCAAAGGCATCTGCGCGGTTTTCACTGTCATCAAAACGGCGGTCGTGCTCCATCAGTTCCCGGTGCTGATCGAAGGAGATGTGCGCAATATCGCCCGGTGCAATGCCGTCGGCATAGTGGCGCTCGCCGCGGTTGGGACGCAGTTGGTCGGTAATCAGTTTTGCGAGGGTGGTTTTACCGCAGCCGTTTCCGCCGAGTACGGCAATGTGCTTGTGCGGCGGCCACTGCCAATCAAAGTCGTCGAGAATGGGGTCTAGCCGATAGGCAAAACGGATATTGTCGAGTTGGACGAGGGATTCAGACATGGAAACTCAGGCGCGCTGTGAAAGTCGCAGGCGACTATATCACAGCGCGACCGCGCTCCGCTTGATGGCAGGGCTAGCAGCGGGGGCATTGCCCCGGCGTAATTTCATAGTGCTCGACAATTTCCTGCCAGGCTTGATCGGCGGTGTCGACCACTTTGATCAGGTTGACGTCTTCCGGGCTGATCAGGCCTTCGTCCCGAAGAAACTCGAGGTTAAGCGCCTGACGCCAGAACTCATGTCCGACCAGAATCACCGGCACCTCCCGTGATTTGCCGGTCTGGATAAGCGTCAGTGCTTCAAACAGCTCGTCCATGGTGCCGAAACCGCCGGGGAACACGACCACGGCGCGTGCGCGCAACATGAAGTGCATTTTGCGGATGCCGAAGTAGTGGAAGCGGAAGCAGAATTCCGGCGTGATGTAAGGGTTGGGCTGCTGTTCGTGCGGCAGCACGATATTCAGGCCGAGCGAGCGTCCGCCTGCCGCCTGTGCACCGCGATTGCTCGCTTCCATAATGCCGGGACCGCCGCCGGTGCAGATATACAGTTGGTCATTCTCGGCGCAGTTGAGCGAGTGTTGGGTGACTAATTCCGCCAGCCGTTGTGCCTGTTCGTAGTAGTGACTGTTGCGCTGCTGGCGTTTGGCAACGCGAATGCGGGCCGGGTCGCCGCTGGCCTCGGCTTCTTCCAGAGCTGTGCGGGCATCATCGGGAGATAGAAAGCGCGCGCTGCCGAAGACGGCAATCGTCGATTCCACGCCGGCTTCCTGCAAGATCATTTCGGGTTTCTGCAGCTCAAGATGAAAGCGCAATCCCCTGAGCTCATCACGCAGCAGGAAATCTTCATCGGCGAAGGCCAGACGATAGGCGGGAGGGAATTCACTCTCGTGGGGGTGTCGGTCTTCCCGTGCTGAAGGGAAGTTGGCCCGGCGTAGGGGGTGTTTCTCTGACATAGTGCTGCTTCCTGTTATTGCTGGCAGGCGTCGCGGCGTCGTTGTCGCGGAACGCTTTTGCAGTATACGTTAGCATTGCTGCGAATCGCGCTTGGCCTGCGATTTAAACTGCGTGCATCTGTGTGCATAATAATTGCTTATCCGGTGCAGAAGCGCCGCGCCGCATTTTTACCCACCACTGCATGGATTCAGCAATGATCGAGCCCCTGTTACTTGCCCTGGCATTTCTCGCTGGCCTGATCTTCCGGCGCATGGATATGCCTCCGCTATTGGGTTTTCTGCTTGCCGGTTTTATGGCTGGTGCGCTGGAACTGGGTGACAGAGATGTGATCAACCAGTTGGCGGATATCGGCGTGGTTCTGCTGCTGTTTACGATCGGCCTCAAACTTAAGATACGTGAATTGCTGGCGCCGCAGATTTGGGCGACCGCATCGCTGCATGCGCTGTTAGTGGTGCCTCTCACCACGCTAGTGCTGCTCAGCCTGCATTTTCTGCTGCCCAAATACACGGCATTGCCAACCGAAACGGCCTGGGTGCTGGCGTTTGCCCTGTCCTTTTCCAGTACGGTCTTCGCGGTCAAAATTTTTGAACAGCGCGGCGAGGGCGCGGCACTGCACGCGCAGATTGCCATCGGCATTCTTATTGTGCAGGACATCATGGCGGTGGCTTTTCTGCTGTTCTCCTCCGGTGATTGGCCCAGTCCCTGGGCACTGATGCTGGTGGCGCTGCCACTGCTGCGCCGGCCGCTGCTGAAACTGCTGGATATGGCGGGGCACGGCGAACTGCTGGTGCTCTATGGGCTTGCTATGGCACTGGCCAGTGCCTGGCTGTTTGAGGCGCTGCACCTCAAGGCGGGGTTGGGCGCACTGGTGTTTGGCGTGTTGCTGGCGAACAGTGACAAGAGCGTGGAGCTGTACAAGGGGCTGCTCACCCTGAAGGATATCTTTCTCACCGCATTTTTCCTCAGCATTGGTTATTACGGTCTGCCGGATGCCGGCATGCTGGCACTGGCGCTGCTGTTGGCGATCTTGGTGCTGCTGCGGCCGATTATCTATTTCGGGCTGCTCATGCTGTTTCGGCTGCGTGCCCGGACGGGCTTGTTGGCGGGCCTGTCGCTGAGCAACTACAGCGAGTTTGGTCTGATCGTCGCTGCGCTGGCGGTGAAAGAGGGATTGTTGCCGGAGCAATGGTTGACGATTCTGGCGGTGTCGATGGCGATGTCGCTGTTTATATCGGCGCCGCTTAACAAGCTGGCACATCAGTTTTACGGGCGTCACGGCGCACGCTTGCAGGGTTTCGAGCGTCAGCAACTGCTGGCCGCGGAGCAGGGCGTTGATCTGGGCGATGCCGAGATTGTGATTTTTGGTATGGGTCGCATTGGCGGTGGTGCCTATGAATACCTGAGCCAGCACTATCCTGGCCGCATTATGGGGATTGAAGAAAGTGCCGAGAAGGCGGCGCAGTTGCAGCGCGAAGGTATGCGCTGTGTGGCGGGGGATGCCAGTGACCGGGATTTTCTCGAGCGCGCTGAATTATCTCGCCGTCGCTTGCTGCTGGTCTGCCTGAGTAACCACAGCGAAAATGTGCGGGTGGTGAGTATGCTACAGTCGCTGGGCTATCGCGGCGACATCGCTGTTATTTCCCGTTTTGCTGACCAGCAGCGAGAGTTGCGTGACATGGGGTGTATCAGCTTCAATCTGTATGCGGAAGCCGGTCACGGCTTTGCGGAGCGTGTGCTCGACGCATTGGACGACACGCCCGAAGGCGCGAATGCGGTGGCCTGAGCGGGCGCACTCCGAGATCGATAAAAACTATTTGTTAAGAGAATCACCGCCATTATGGATAACCACAAGCCCTGGCTGCGTGCCGAAATTGCCCAGTGGCTGCGCGAAGGATTGATCAATGACGAGCAGGCTAACCGCCTGTACGAGCGCTACCCGGATACGGCGGTATCGCGCGTAGAGCGACCGCGGGCGCGCAGCATTTTTGCGTCGCTGGGCGCCATTATGCTGGGGCTGGGGGTAATTCTGCTGATTGCCTACAACTGGGAGGCCATGCACCGCTACAGCAAACTGGGCATGATTTTCGGTGGTTTTGTGCTCAGCCATCTGGCCGCCGCAGCCCTGCGCAGCCAACCGCGTTTGAGTCAGGCCCTGCACTTGTTGGGTACAATGATTTTCGGTGCCGCCGTTTGGTTGATTGCACAGATCTATCATGTCGATCGCCACTATCCTGACGCGTTTATGTTCTGGGCCTTTGCGGCGCTGCTGATGGCGTGGCTGCTGCCCTCGGTGGGGCAGGCTCTGCTGGCGGTTGTGCTGATCACCTGCTGGACGCTGGCCGAGGCGGGCGATTTCGAACGTTTGCATCTGCAGGGCAGTGTTCTGCTGCTGGTGGGCGTGCTTCCCCTGGCGCATATCCTTCGCTCTCAGGCACTGTTGAGGATGGTGTTGCTGGCACTGCCCCTGTGTTTTCTGCCCAGCGCCTGGCGTGTGGATGAAGACGCAGCGTTATTCTACGGCCTGTTGCTGGGCGCGATTTACCTCAGTGCCGAACGTCTGGCCCCACGGCTGCCGTGGACCCAGAGTGTCACCCCGCTTTACCAAAGCGGCATGGCACTTTGGTGGGCGACCCTGTTGCTGCTGAGCTTCAGTAAGCTGGCGGAGGTGGTTGCACTGCCCTCGGCGTTGGCGGCACAGCCGCTGGCGCAGGCCTTCACGGCGACCATGGTGCTGTTGCTGTTTGCCGCAGCGGGCGTGACTTTGTTCGATCAGCGATTGCGGCCCCGCAGCCTGCAGCAGTGGCTGGAATATCTGCTGCTGTGGCTGCCGCTGTTAGCGATTTTGTACAGTCGCATCAGCTCGCCAATCCCCGGCGTGTTAGAGGCCGTGGCCAATCTCGCTTTGCTGGCCTATGCGCTCTTGTTCATTTACCGGGGGAGTGAGGAAATTCGTCCCGGCAGTCTTGCGGCGGGTAGCATCTTGCTGGCCGTGCTGACCTTGCTGCGCTTCAACGATCTGTTCCACAGCTTGTTAGCCCGGGCTTCGGTCTTCTTGCTGCTGGGTGTGCTGCTTTTACTGGCCGGGCTGCGCTACAGCCGCCAGCAGGAACGTCGTAAATTGGAGAAGCCCCATGCGCGCTAAGTTGCTGACGGCGGCAATCCTGCTGCAATTGTTGTTTCTGGCGGTGTTCGCTCTGATGTGGGAGCGCCTCTACCACGACGGCCATACCGTGTATCTGCGCACCGAACCTCTGGACCCCCGCGATCCCTTTCGCGGTGATTACCTCACCTTGAATTACGATATTAATCTTGTTGCGGCCAGTGCCTATCGCGGTCCGGCGCCGTTGGACGTTCTCCAGCGCGGTGACAAAATCTATGCTGCCCTGCGGCCAGGGCAGGAAGGGGTTTACCACCTGAAAGCTTTGTATTCAGAACCGCCTGCCGGTGACATCTTTATTGAGGGGCGTGTCGATCGTCGCTTTGATGAGCAGCTGCGGCTTCGCTACGGCATTGAACAGCTCTATCGGCAGCAGGACAAAGCCAAGGCAATGGAACTGATGCAGCGTGGCGGCGAGTCGGTTCCGAGACCACTGGATATTGAGCTGGCCGTCGATGAGCAAGGGCGTGCCCTGATCAGGGGCTATCGCTGGGCTGACCTCGGTATCTCGGTGAATTGGAAAGAAGGCGACAAGCCGCTTACCGACAATGCAGTGAACGTACTTGAGGTGCGTATCCATAATTTTGCTGATAAGGCGGTCTGGCTGATCGATGATCCTCAGCATTGTGCCTTCGCCTTTACCGGTGAACAGACGGCGGCGGTGGTACAGCGTTCTCCCTGCGAAACACCGGAGCCGCAGCGTATCGATGCCGGTAGTGATTACCAGTTTTCGCTGAGGGTGCTGTCTCGCCAGTGGCAATTGAGTGAGACCGACGCAAAAGGCAATGCCCCCGCACTGCAGCGACGTAGTGCGCCCCTGCGTTTGCAGTTGCGTTACCGCAGCCCGGCTTCCAGTCTCGATGCCTGGCAAGGGGAGTTGCTGTCAGCGCCGGTCTGGTTGCCGGTCGCCCAGTAAGCTGCGCCGCAGAGCAACGCTCACCGCTTGCGGTGAACGTTGCTCAATACAGAGTTTGGAGGCGAGCGTCAGAAAGCGAAGTGGGCGGTCAGACCGAAATGGTCACCATCCACCTCGGCGCCGCTGATATCGCTGACCTCGTAAGTGATAGAGGTGTGCCGCAGCCCCAGCCATACCCGCTCAGAGAACTCGTAGTTGTACTCAACGACAAAGCCGGTGGCATCGTCGAATTCGACGGTTTCCTTGGCAACGTCATCGAAATCAAATTCCACTTCTGGAGACAGGTGGTGGCTCACGCCCAGGCCGAAGCGGTGCTGGCCATTGTTGTAAAACACCAAGGCCTCCAGCGGAAAGCGATCGAAGCTGGCGTCGCCATTCTTCGCAGTAATGCTGTCGAAATGGTAGTTGGCCGTAAGCTGGTAGGAAAAAGCGCTGCCACGAGGCTGAATCAGTACGCCGCCACCCAGCATCAGCAAGCTACCGGCTTTAATTTTCTCGCTGCTGGCATTCTTGAACTGCACTTTGGCGAGGTCATCACCGCCGTCAGTGACGGCCGCATTTACGATGCCGCGAAACACCGGTTCTGGCGACGTTGGCGATGAGACTTGTGCCTGTGCGGCTACGGGTAGAATGACGGCGCTTGCCAGTGTGATGGATCGAAAGAGTCCCTGCATAGTTATTGCTTCCTTGAAAAAACGCCAATAGAAATTAACGGGTTTGACGAGGCGCGACAAGTGGAACTTGACGGATATCGATCGACTTAGATAATGCGGCAGGCAGAAACAACAAGGCCCTACGAAGAGGGCCTGTTGAGGCGTTGCTTTGTGCGGCGCTTGCGCCCCGCTTATGCCATTTGTGCGCTGAGCAGTTGCAGGCGTTTGCGCTGCATTTTCAGGGCGTACTCCAACTCTTTGAAGCGGCTGCGCAGCGTGGCGTGTTCCCAGGCTTCAGCCAGATTGTGTTGAAGCTGTTCTTTGTGTTCGTGCAGGTTCTGTTGCAGGGCATTTTTCTGCGCGGCCAGCGTGGCGCGCTTGGCATCCATCCACTGCTGGCTAACGGTGTTCCAGTCGGCCAGCGTCTGGCGGAACTGCTGGTATTCCTGCTCCAGAAACTCTTTGAGGTGCGGGGCTTCCACCACACGTTTGCGCAGGGCCTGCTCGGTGCGTTTGAACTGCATGGTCAGCACTGCGCGTTGAATTTTGAAGTCGGGTACTTGCTTCAGATCCCAGGTCAGGCCCAACCACGAAGCACTTTTGATCAGCCACTTGGTGGGATCGTAGTGCCACCAGCGAATGCCGTTGCGGTAGTCGTTCTGAAAGATGTGATGGTAGTTGTGGTAGCCCTCACCATAGGTAAACAGGGCCAGCAGATCGTTGTCGCGGGCGGTGTTTTCGTCGGTGTAGGGACGGCGACCCCAGTAGTGGGCCAGCGAGTTAATAAAGAATGTGGTGTGGTGGCTGACCACCAGGCGCAGAACACCGGCCAGCAGCACGTGCTCCAGCATATTGCCGGTGGCAAAGCCGAGCGCCAGCGCGGGCGCAAAGTTCATGATGACTACCAGCGCCAGATAGTTGCGGTGCTGCCACATGACAATTTTGTCGCGTTGCAGGTCGCGGGCATTGGAGAAATCTTCGCTGCTGGCCGGGTAGTCGCGAAGCATCCAGCCGATGTGAGAGAACCACAGACCCCGCTTGGCGGAGTAGGGATCGTGTTCAACATCGTCGACATGACGGTGATGACGGCGATGGCCGCTGGCCCAGATCAGGATACTGTTCTGAGTCGCCGCCGCACCGAACAGTGCGAAAAACAGGCGCAGACTCCAGTGGGCTTTATAGGCGTTGTGTGCCCAGAGGCGGTGATAGCCAGCGGTGATCGACATGCCGTTGGCGCCCAGTACCAGTACAAAGGCAATCCAGCCCGCCGCGGTAAAACCGTGGGTCAGGCCGTACCAGGGCACGCCGATAGCGGCGATCAGAAAGGTGCTGCTGAACAGGATAGTCTGCAGCCACAGGAGGGGCGGCTTGCTATCGTGTTGGGCAGTCTGCGGAGTGTTCTCGGACATGGGGTCACCGTGTTGATGCTAGAGCTATCGCCGTTTAGCGTTCAATCTCAGAATTTCAGCGGCTCAGTGTAGCGAATGCCTGAAACCAATGACAGTTACAAACAGATGACATTGTGCTGTTCGCGTCACAGCAGTGTTGCCCGGTGGCGCCAGCTTGCCAATAGGGGATTTGACCGACGGCTGCCTGGTAATGGCCGTATAATGTCGATCATGATAACAAGCAGAGGGTCGTGCCTGTGAAGGTGGGAATCGTCGGTGCGGGCAGCATAGGCTGTTACGTGGGAGCGGTAATGCAGTTGGCGGGCGCAGAGGTGCACTTTCTGCTGCGCCCGCGCATGGCGGAAACGCTGTCGGTGCACGGGTTGCGAGTGAGCGATCTGCGTGGTCTGGATCGGCAGTTGGGCGCGGAGTCGCTGCACCTGCACACCGAGGCAGCGGCGATGACCGGGCTGGATTGCCTGTTTGTCACCGTAAAGTCTGCCGATACGGCAGCGGTGGCAGAGCAACTGGCCGGCGTGCTCAATGGCAGCGAAACGATTGTCAGCCTCCAAAATGGTGTGGGTAATGCTGCCCAGCTTCGTCAGTCGCTACCCAATCAGCCGGTGCTGGCGGGGATGATTGCCTTCAATGTTCTGAACTGTGGTGAGGGGCATTTTCATGCCGGTACCGACGGCGCGATTATGGTGGAGGAGTGCGCCGCGATGGATGAGCTGGCCTCGCTGTTTGCCGCTACGCAGACGCCGTTTGAGTGGCAGCCGGATATGGTGGCGGTGCAGTGGTCCAAGCTGCTGCTCAATCTGAATAATCCCATTAATGCGCTGTCGGGCTTGCCGCTGAAGGACGAGCTGTCGCAGCGGGCTTACCGTCGTTGCCTGGCCCTGCTGCAAACCGAGGCACTGCAGGCCATTCGTGCGGCGGGTCTGCCGCTGTTGAAATTGACCGCGGTGCCGCCGTCGGTGTTGCCCTGGGTCTTGCGCAGCCCGGACTGGCTTTTCCGTAAAGTGGCTCAGCCCATGTTGCGAATGGACCCCCTGGCGCGGTCGTCCATGTGGGAGGACCTGGAATTGGGTCGCCGCACCGAGGTGGACTGGCTAAATGGTGAGGTGGCTGATTTAGCCCGGCGCCACGGTTTGGTCGCGACGGCGAACGAGCGGGTGCGGGAGTTGATCAAGGCGGCTGAGCAGGGCGGACGCCGCGATTTCAGTGGCGAGGAACTATTGACCTTACTGCGCGCTTAGGCGCTGATCCGGGCGGCTGGCGATGCGTCGCTGACCGTCGGGATAGCTGACTACCAGGCGGCCACCCATCAGCCGGTAATCAAATTTCAGTGACCAGTTGCCGTTGTCGTCGGCGACATGAATTTTGCCGTTCTCGGCTTTCCAGAGGTGTTTGCTCCCCTGCTCACAGGGAGAGTAGTCCTGCGGAGGCTGGCGGCTGTCAACGCGTCGCGAATCCTCACAGAGACTGCCGTCGTCTTGAAACTGAATACTCCACTGCTGCCCCATATAGGGATTCTGCGCGTCGATGCCGGGTGTGACATCGCTGTACCAGCGACCGACCAGGGCGTCATCCACAGGGTTTACGTTTGCGTCGGCGCGCAGGGTAATACCATGTCTGGCCAGCGCATTGGCGCCGTCGAGTGTCAGGCGTACGCTGCGATCATCGATCCATTGCAGCGTAAAGATTTTCTCGTCGGCCATGGCGCTGACGCGCAGCGGCTTGTAGGTGCCGGTGATCAGGCCCTCGTCGATATTGCCGAGTAAAATCATGCGGTTGAGGGCGTCGCCCATTTGCAGCTTGGCGCTGATCATCGATGCGAAGCTGCGGCGACTGTCCAGGTTCAGTACCCAGGTCTGGTCGTTCACTTCTGCGATATAGCGATTGCGAAATTCCTTGTCGCTTGCTGCTGACAGTGTGCTGCTGAGCCCGAGTATCCATAGTACGAGCAGTCTGCCAGCCTGTATCTGTCGCATAATTGCCCCTGTTCATTATGAAATTATTGGCGGCCGGGGTGATGGCAAGTGTCACACTTTAGCGTATTTGCCACGTGCTGCCGAGTTTTTCATGGGGCGCGGAGTCATCAGCTCATCAGTCGTAAAGCCAGATAGGGACTGAGGTTGAACAGCAGGAAGAGAATTTTATAGGCGGCGAGCCACTGCACGTACAGTACCCGCAAGCGTGCTGGCGGCACGCCGAGTAAACGACTGTGCAGCGCCAGCAGCGAGTCCTGAAAGCCCATGAGCAGCCCCGCGCTGATCAGCAGCAGACCGCCGTTGATCAAACAGCAGTAGTAGAGCAGGGCTTCCAGTGCATGCAGGTTCATCATCGGGCTCCGTTCATGGTGCTTTCTTACAGAGGGATTTTACCCGTAAGCAGGTCTTTGGCCATCACCCAGTCGCCGATAAAGCTGTAGAGCGGATGTTTGAAGGTGGCGGGTTTGTTGTGCTCGAAAAAGAAGTGACCCACCCAGGCGAAACCGTAGCCCACAACCGGGAGCAGCCACAGCCATTGCCACTGGGCGGTGGCTATGCCGCCAAACAGCAGCGCCAGTACCAGCAGGCTGCCAATCAGATGCAGGCGGCGGCAGGTACGGTTCTGGTGCTCGGACAGATAGTAGGGATAGAACTCCGCAAAGCTGTTGAAGTGTGTTGGCAGTGTTTGGTCGTTCATATCTACCTCCTGACGGTTATTCATCGTAGCCGGGGTTTTTGCGATCGAGTCGGCGCAACAGCCCCGGCCAGGCGAGGTCGCCAAACAGCCCCTTTGTCACGATGCGAGCCGCTTCTTTCACACCGTCGACGATCTCCGGCTGAACCGGCACCAGTTCCCGATTACCGGCCAGTGCGCGTACCTGAATCATACAGCTCGCCTCAAAAATATACATGGCGAGAAAGGCATCGGCAGGCGTATTGCCTACGGTCAGCAGGCCGTGGTTGCGGAGCATCAGGAAGGTATTATCGGCAAGGTCGGCCACCAGTCGCGGCTTTTCGTCTTCATTCAGGGCGATGCCCTCGTAGCCGTGATAACCCAGAGCCGCCAGTACCAGCGTGGATTGCTGGGAAATGGGCAGCAGGCCTTCGCGCTGGGTCGAGACGGCGACGCCGTTGAGCGAGTGGGTGTGCATCACACAGTGAGCGTCTTCGCGGGCGGCATGAATGGCGCTGTGAATGGTGAAGCCCGCGGGATTGACGGGATAGGGGGAGTCCATCACCTTTTCCCCATTCTGGTCGATTTTTACCAGCGATGAGGCGGTGACTTCCTCGAACAACATGCCGTAGGGGTTAATCAGAAAGTGCCCCGGCTCGCCGGGTACCCGCGCCGAAATATGGGTAAAAACCAGGTCATCCCAGCCAAACAGGGCGACCAGCCGGTAGGCGGCGGCCAGGTCGACGCGGAGTTTCCATTCCTCTTCCGAGACTTGAGATCGAACATCTGCGGACATTGTGTTGCTCCTCTTTTATTATCCAGTAGAAGATAGCGTTATTTTGCGGGCTTTGCCCGAGTAGAACTGTCACTCCGTTGACAGTTTGCCGAAAGTGGCCCCTCGGCTGGAGGGCGCCGCCGGGCTGTGGAGGGTGGCTTGGTCGACAAACGCGATATATTGCGGGGGAATCCGCTGATGGTGGGGCTGCCGGCGGAGCTGGTGGAAGCGCTGCTGGCCCGCTGCAAGTTTCGCCATCTTGCAGATGGTGAATACCTCTACAAGCAGGGGGATGCCGGGGAAGCCATGTACGGCCTGCTGAGTGGCCGCGTGTCTTTGGGCAACAGCAGTCGCAGTGGGCGCGAATTGTTGGTGATGATGGCAGAGCCGGGGGACTGGATTGGTGAGGTCTCGCTGTTTGATGGCGGTCCACGCAGTCATGATGCGGTTGCCAGAGGCGCCTCGCAACTACTGAGCATCGCCAAGAGCGACCTCGATGAACTGTTGGCCAAACGCCCGGAGCTGTATCGTTATTTCCTGCCTATGTTGTGTCGAAAATTGCGGTTGGCGCTGTCGTATGTGGAAGCGGCGGCATTGCAACCGCTGGCCTCGCGGCTGGCACTTCGACTTCTGGATATCAAAACCTTCTACGGCTGTGATGAGCACGGCCAGCTGGCGGTACATCTGCCGCAGGAGGATCTGGCAAAAATGCTGGGGGTATCGCGACAGGCGGTCAGTCGTGAACTGAAGCGTCTGGAAAAGGCGGGGCTTGTGGCGCTGGCTTATGGGCGCCTGCGCATCCTCGATGAAGATGCGCTGCGCCGTGAAGCCAGTGAGGGCTGAGCCTTAGAAGCTGTATACCAGCGTAACGGCTGTCTGGCGGTCCATGTGCACAACGGCTTGCGGAACCGTCTCGTTGTACTCGATGGTGTAGCTGATTTTCAGGCCAAAGCCGCCGACAATTTTGGTTTTCAGCGCGGTAACGGATTTGCTATAGGTGTTTTCGTCGCCGCTCTCTACCGACAGTGTCTGCTCGAAACTGGCGGTTTCAGAAAGCTTGGCGTTCAGCTCGGTAGACAGGCGCACGATGAGTTCTTCAACCATGCCGTCTTTGCCGTCTTCACCCGCGCCGTCAAACTCGCTGATCCGGTAACCGGGGCCGATTTCGGCGTCCCAGGTCACGCGCTCGTTTTTCAGCAGGCGTCGACCATAACCACCGGAGAGAGTGGCCTGATAGACGTAACCACTGAAGCGGTCTTTGTTCATCGAGGCGTAGCCGAAGGTGTAGTTGTACTCGCTGACATCGTAGGACAGGCGGTCTGAGAGGAAGTATTGCTCGTCAGAGCGCACGCCTTCAACTTCACTGTTCTGTGCGTTGCCTTTGATTTGATTTGTCCACAAACCGTCCTTGCGATTTGCCTGACCTTTCGCCAGAACACTGGTTTCGTTGCTGTTGCCATCGGTCTGGTAATAGCCGAATTCAATATCGCCTTCCCACTTCGGGGGCTCACTTTGGGCGATAGCAGTGTTTGCCGCCAGCATGGACAGCAGCAGGCTGGTTTGAAGTTTCATGGTTCTTCCTTAGTTGGTCGCCGGTCACGTACGGTTGGCTGTGCATGTTAATGCGCAAAATGACCGCGTCAATAAGCGGGGGCGTCAGAGGGGCAGATTTGTTCGGGAAAGTGGAGAAAATGCGCGGCAGCGAGCTGCTGTCGCGCAGTGGACGTCTACCACCGGCGTTTTCTGAACCAATCTTCGGCAATTTTCTTGTCGTTGAGTTCGCCTGTGACGACCGCAACACCGATCATCCGCCACTCGCCGTAGATTCGCTGGTACAGCAGATCGAATTTCAGCGTTACCGGGTTCAGATCGAACTCGCCGCGCATGCGCAGCAAGCCACTCTCACGAACCTGGGGCTCAATTTCGAACTTGGGCTTCATCAGCAGCGTTTGCCGCAGGCTGATGCGGGCCTCGCGCAATTCCTCAAACATGGCGCGAAGGTCCGCTTCCGCATTGGTTTTCTGGAAATCGGGGGCGGCGATCCCGATCAGTACGGCGTAGTTCTCGCTGTCGTTGGCCTGGTCTATGGCGATCATTGTGGACCACAGCAGCGGCAGCGCCTCGCCATATTCCAGAAAGCGAATATCGGCCTGACCGCGAAGCGGTATCAGTGTGAGCAGGGTGGCAAGGAACAGCCCTGCGCCGAAGCGCAGGACTGATGGGCGGGACGGGCTTACCATGCTGCAGTAAACCCGACGCGGCCACCGACGGTGGACTCGCGCGCGCTGCCGACAGCGAACTCAAATTGCACCGACTCCGAGGCGCGAAGGGCCGCAGACAATGCCGCCGCTTCCTCGCTTTCGAAGTAGCCACCTCCCACACTCAAGGCAAAGCGCTTCCCGGTCGGGACGTAGGGTGCCTTCATGGCCATGGCCAGTGCGATACCGCGACGGTTTTCTTCAATATCGCGACGGGCACGGTCTGACTCTGTGCTCAGTGACTCAATTGCGGCGAATGTTGCGCCACCATCGGTAGCCAGATTGCCATTGGCGTCACTGGTGACGATTTGCGTCGGCCCGGATTGTGCGTTGCGGCTGGCCTGCGAGGTGATGCCCGGCATGGTGTAGGTGCTGCTGCTGGTGCCCAGCGCGACCTGATTGGCGCGGGTTGTAGTGGCACCTGCACCCAATGCAACAGAATCGTCGTGGGCGGCAACGGCGCCATCGCCAATGGCCACGGCGCGCGCGCCATCGGCCTGAGCAGCTTCACCGACGGCAGTCGATCGCAGTCCGTTCGCGGTGGCCAGGTGACCCAGGGCCGTGGAGCGCTCGGCATTTGCGGCTGACCGCCAGCCATATGCCGTGGCACCCGGACCGGTGGCTACGGACTCACCGCCGACGGTGGTGGTGGAGTTCCCGTTAGCGACAGCCTGTGTACCGATTGCCATGGCATCGACGCCTGTGGCTGAGGACTCGTTACCAATGGCGACAGATTGCTCGCCCACGGCATTCGCGGCTTCACCAACAGCCGTTGAGCGAACGCCATCAGCTTGTGCCAGATGGCCAAGGGCTGACGAGCGCTCGGCATTGGCCGCTGAACGCCAGCCATAGGCAGTTGCGCCTGGACCGGTCGCGACAGATTCTCCGCCGACCGTGGTGGTGGAATTGCCGTTGGCGATGGCTTGCGTACCCATGGCCATCGCATCGATACCCGTGGCGGAGGATTCATTACCTACTGCGACGGATTGTTCGCCGACGGCGCTGGCGGCTTCACCCACGGCGGTGGAGCGAATACCGTCAGCCTGAGCCAGGTGACCCAATGCGGTTGCGCGCTCTGAGTTGGCGCCGGACTGCCAGCCAAAAGCCGTGGCACCGGGGCCGGTGGCCACCGATTCGCCACCGACAGTGGTGGTGGAATTACCGTTGGCGACGGCTTGTGTACCCATGGCGATGGCATCCACGCCAGTGGCGGAAGATTCATTGCCCAGAGCGACAGATTGCTCGCCCACCGCATTCGCGGCTTCACCAACAGCCGTCGAGCGAACGCCATCAGCCTGAGCCAGGTGGCCCAGTGCGGTCGCACGCTCAGCATTGGCAGCCGATTGCCAGCCGTAGGCGGTGGCGCCCGGACCGGTTGCCACGGACTCGCCGCCGACAGTAGTGGTGGAATTACCGTTGGCGACGGCTTGTGTACCCATGGCAATGGCGTCGACACCCGTGGCAGAGGATTCATTGCCCAGTGCGACAGATTGTTCGCCCACGGCACTGGCGGCTTCACCAACAGCTGTTGAGCGAACACCATCGGCTTGAGCCAGATGCCCCAGTGCGGTGGCGCGCTCAGCGTTGGCACCGGATTGCCAGCCGTAGGCGGTGGCGCCCGGGCCGGTGGCGACGGACTCGCCGCCGACGGTGGTGGTGGAGTTGCCATCGGCAACTGACTGGGTGCCGATGGCGATGGCGTCAACGCCGGTGGCGGAGGACTCGTTGCCTACTGCGACGGATTGCTCGCCGACGGCGCTCGCGGCCTCACCCACGGCGGTGGAGCGAACGCCATCGGCTTGCGCCAGGTGGCCTAGTGCCGTGGCGCGTTCCGAGTTGGCACCGGAGCGCCAGCCAAACGCCGTGGCGCCGGGGCCGGTGGCTACCGACTCACCGCCAACGGCACTGGTTGAGGGGCCGGTGGCTGTGGCAATAGTACCCACGGCCAGCGCGTCGGTGCCCGCTGCTGTCGCATTGTTGCCTATCGCTGTGGCCTCGGTGCCACTGGCATTGGCGCCATCGCCGCAGGCGGTATTGGTGGCATCGCCATTATCGTTCGGGGCGATCGTGGCGGCAGTGCCGACATTGTCACATTCGAACGCGTGAGCGCTCGGCGTATACAGTGTCGTTGATCCGAATGCGCCAGCGCCGATTATTGCGGCCGCCAGCGAACGGATTCTGAATCGCGTCGTTATCATCATTGAAGCCTCCATAGGCACGATTGGGGGGTGCAGCGAGAGCGGATGCCCGCTGTGAGGTGGCTGTCGTGCAATGAAGGAGGCAGATAGGGGAGCTTGCTGCGAGCAGGAGTCGCCACTCAGATGTGTCGAGTATCCGATGCGTCGCTTGCGTGAGTCTTCTAACCCTATGGCAGTGCGCAGTATCCATGCGTCCATCTTATCGTTGTGAGCATCCAGACAGCCTTACGGTTCACTACGAGTTTATTGCGCAATTGGATTTGGTTTTTTGCAGAAATACAGCGGGAAAAAACAGGGAGGGAACAGCGAGGAGAGGGCTCTCCCCGCTGTGACCGCGCTTATTGCTCGGTTTTGTGGAAGTGAACATCCATTTGTGGATAGGGAATACCGACACCGGCTTCGTCGAAGGCCAGTTTGATTCTCTCGGTCAGGTCCCAATAGGTGGGCCAGTAATCGTCAGTTTTCACCCAGGGGCGGCAGATCAGGTCTACGGAGGATGCGCCCAGAGCCGCAACGGCAATGCGGGGTGCGGGATCTTTCAGGACGCGTTCGTCCTCGTTCACCAGTCGCTCAAGAATTTCTTTGGCCAGCTTAATGTCGGCGTCGTAAGAAATGCCAACCAGCAGGTCTACGCGGCGGCGAGGCTTCATGCTGTAGTTGGTGATGGGGCCAGACATGATCTGCGAATTGGGGATCACAATGCGTTTGAAATCGCCGCTGGTCAGAATGGTGGAGAACAGGCTGATACTCTCGACGGTGCCTGAACAGCCACCGGCATCCACCCAGTCGCCCACCCGGCAGGGGCGGAACGCGATCAGCAATACGCCAGCGGCAAAGTTTGCCAGTGAGCCTTGAAGGGCGAGACCAACCGCCAAGCCGGCAGCACCCAGCGCGGCGATGACGGATGCGGTTTGGATACCTGCATGGGCCAGGGCCGGGATCAGTGCGACGGCAAAGATGATGATAAAAACCAATTTGCCGATAAACGCGGTCAGCGTCGGATCAAAACTCTTTTTTTCCAGCGCTCCACGGGTAAAGCCGGATACCAGCTTCGCCAGCCAATAGCCCACCAGAACAATGGCGAGCGCGCCGGCGGCGCGGATACCAATGTCGACAAGTTCCGGGCCGTATTTATCGAGTAAGTCTTGAACTGCTTGCTGGTCCATTCAAACCTCTTGTGATGATTAAAGGGAATGGCCGTGATTATAGACATGTCTGCCGTCGGCGCTTCAAGCAAATTTCGTGATCTACCTCTAGTTCGCGGTGCTCAGAGAATGTGCGATGAGCGCATGGCTCTGCGCTCAAAATGGCCAGGTCGTCGACTCTGCTCCCCCGTCGACCTCCAGAATTTTTCCCGTCACCCAGCGCCCTGCGGGAGACGCGAGATACAGCGCAGCGGAGGCAATATCCTGCGGCTCGCCGAGGCAGGCCATCGGTGTGAGGTCAGACATTTTGGCCTGTGTGTCCGCGTCGAGAAATTGCTGTAAGGCGTCGGTCAGAATGGTGCCGGGCGCGATGCCGTTAACACGAATATCCGGCGCAAAATCAGCGGCCAGCAGTTTTGTTAGCTGGGTGAGCGCGGCCTTGGCTGTGCCATAACTGCTAAAGCCCTTTTGCGCGTAGCGGGCGGATGCCGAGGTAATGTTGATGATGTTGCCCTTGCGCTTCAGTAATTCCGGCTGAGCGAGTCGGCAGAGATTGAACGCTGTGGTGACGTTGAAGTCGAAATCGCGGTTGAAGGTTTTGGCATCGGTCTTCAGCGGGTCGTTGGGCCAGGCGCCCCCGGCATTGTTCACAATAATGTCGATGCCACCGTATTTTTCGACGGTGGTGTCGACCAGCGCCTGTAGCTGGGCCTCATCCGCGACATCACAGCTTACGGCGATGGCATCACTGCCCGCCTGCTGGCACAGCGCTGCTGTGGCATCGATATCGGCCTGTGTGCGTGCGGCGCAGACCACACGGGCCCCGGCTTCGGCAAATTGCAGAGCAATGCCGCGACCAATACCCCGGCCCGCGCCGGTAACAATGGCCACGCGACCGTTCAGAGAAAACAGAGATTCCGGGTTCATAAACGTCACTCCTCTTGTTTATTGCTTTTTTCGAGATGAGCTTGAAACAACTAGGGCGCAGCTTGCCCGCACCGACAAACCGCGACAATGACCAAAGCGGTCTTGCCATAGTCATTTGAGAGCAGCGGTCATTTGAGTGAAACAGTCATTTGCTAACAACCAGAAATAATACTTGATATCATCAAATGATAATCATTATCATTTGTGCAAAAGGGGAACGCGAACAACAACTGCCGGGAGTGCCAACTATGAGTATTCGATTTCTGTGTGATGCCCATCGAGAACAGCTACAGCAAAGTCAGGCGATCGCTTGTCAGCGCTGGGATGAGTGGATGGAAGCGGGGCGTGAGGCGTACAGCCGCCGCGACTGGCTGCCGGCATTGCGATTCCTAGGGTGCTGTTTTGAGCTGAGTGAACTGATGATGAAAGGCAATCATCAGCCGGATGTCCCCGAGCTCGATCGTCATATGATTTCCGGACACTATCTCGCCGAGTGCTTTGCCCGCTGTGGCGAGAGTGATTTGCAGCGTCACTGCTTGCTCGCCGTGCATTACCGGCTGTTGCAGGCCCTGAGAAATGCCCGGGGACGGCGATTGCCATTGAAACACAATGTGGATATTTCCCTGCAGATGCTGGAGCGTTACTACCGCGATGCGGGCTGTCTGGACGAATTGACCCACTGCCGTCGAGAGAGCAAGCGTTTGTTGGCACGCTGCTATCATTGAGTCGATTGCGGTCGCTGGGTCGATTGCGGTCACTGGGTCGATTGCGGTGTTTCCGAGTAGGCGAGCTGTCGTGCTCTTGCTATGCTGCGCGTAAAGCCATAGGAGTCACGAAATGGACCTTAAACACCTGCACGACCAGCTGAACCGCCTGCAGACTGAAATCGACAGCCTGCCCGTGGGCAGCGATGAACACGCCAAATTGCACGCCCTGATCGACGATATTGATCGCGAACTGGGCAGCGGTCCGGAGCTGGTGCTGGAAGATACCGGTATCCAGGACCGCCTCGACGACATGGTGTCGACGTTTGAAGTAGAACACCCGACGGTTGCCGGTATTCTCAAGGATATTATGGTGAAGCTCGCCAGTATTGGTGTGTAAGCGCTTCAGCGCCGCAGCGGGGCGAGACCCTGTTTGCGGCGCTGCCTCTGTGGTGGCCTGTGTGCCGCCCAACTCAGGGAAGACTGACGCAGCCAATAATAATAAATGGAGGCCCTATGCCCAGTATTGATCCCCGCCGTGAAGATATTCATTCGCTGTTGGCGCGCGTGCCGCCCGGGCAGCCGGTGACCATGCTGAATCTGCTGCGATTTCGCGACAGAGCGGCTTATGCTGACGGCGATCACGGGCAGAGCGGGCGAGAAGCCTATCGGGAATACAGTCGGCAGGCCGAGCGTTGCGTGAAGGCGGTGGGCGGTCAGGTGATCTGGGCGGGCAGGGCGGTGTCGCCAATTATCGCGCCGCTTGAGGAAGACTGGGATGCCTCTTTGCTGGTGCGTTACCCGGATATCGCGGCGTTCGAGGCGATGCTGAGCAATCCCGATTATCAGGCGATCACGCCGTTTCGCAGTGCGGCGCTCAGCGATGCGCGATTGATTGCCATGCTTGATGAGGCGCCGTACTAGCGTCGCCGTTATCGCAACACTATTCCGACCGCTCGTCCCTTGCCGTACACTTCTGCGCTATAGAGGCGCAGAGTAGTGAATAACGTGATTCATCCCGGCTGGACGGTGAACAGCACCAGCATCAACAGCATTGTGCAAGCCAGTGTGGCGCTGGGCGGCGACGCGGACGCCATGCTGCTGGCGGCCGGTATCGACCCCGACAGTCTGCTTGACCCCGAGTCGCGACACCCGTTTTCGGCGATGCTGGCCCTCTACAAACAGGCCTCACAACTGAGCGCCGATGTGGGCATTTACGTCGGGCGTATCGAATATATCAGCCGCATGAATATGCTGCTGTATGCCTGCAGCGTTTGCGAGACGCTGCGCGAATATCTCAATCTGATGCCGAGTATTCTCCGCTTCGCCGGGGATATTGGGGAAACCCGCATCCGCCGCGATGGTGAGTATCTGTGTTTGGACTGGTTGCCTCTCTGGAAAGGATCCCGCGCGCTGCGCTACCCGGCCGACGCCGTGCTGACCACGGCAATAGGCATACTCGGCTCGCTGTGCGTGCAGCCGATTCCTCTGTTGCGGGCGCAATTCAGTTATGCGGAACCCGCTGAAAAACGCTTGTTACACAGTGTGTTTGGCGACAATCTGCAGTTTGGCGCTGAGGAGAGCCGACTGTATTTCGATCGCGCCTGTCTCGACTATCCGCTGATCCAGCTCGACTCCGACTGGGGACGCGCTGTGCGAGCGTCCACCCGCCACCTTTTCGACAGCGCAGACAGTGACCCGGTGTTGCGTTCATTGCGTGCAACACTGATGGGCATGTTGCCTGCGGGAGGGGTGACGATCGACCGCACGGCGGCGGCCCAGAATATTTCCCGGCGTACCCTGCAACGGCGTCTGGCGGAACGCGGCACGCAGTTCGCGCAGGTGCTGCAGGGGTTGCGCGCAGAACTGGCGCTGCAATATCTGGCCGACGAGCGGCTGAGTATTACCGATATTGCCTTGCTGCTGGGTTATGCCGACCACGGCAGTTTTTCCAGTGCGTTCAAGAGCTGGTACGGACGCTCTCCTCGCGACTATCGCCACTGATCTCCCATTCTGCGCAGCGCGTCCTCGTGTCTGGCACCAAATCCCAAGCCGCTGGCACCAAATCCCAAGCGCCAGTTGCGCACTTTTATAGACTGTCCCGACAAGAGCAATAAACGAGACGGTGAACCATGGCTTTGGATTTTGACAGTGCTCGACTGCACAACCCCTATCTGCGTCCCGAACATGAAGAGTGGCGCAGTCAGTTGCGAAAATTTCTGGAGGTCGAAGTGCGGCCCCATCTGGATGACTGGGAGGAGGCCGGCAAGCTGCCGGATTCCCTCTGGGCGAAAGCGGCCGATATTGGCCTGTTGCAATTGGGTTACCCCGAGGCCTATGGCGGCATCGCTGAAGGCATTGATCAGTGGCATGTGAACATCGCCAATGAGGAAATTACCCGCTGCGGCTCGGCAGGTGGTCTGGTGAGCAATCTGCTGATCCACGGCATTGGTCTGCCGCCGGTGGTTAACTTTGCCAGTGAGGACATCAAGCAGGCGGTCATTCCTCCGGTGCTGGCCGGTGAAAAGCGCATTTCACTGGGCATTACCGAGCCATCTGGTGGATCCGATGTTGCCAATATCACCACAACGGCCAGGCGGGACGGTGACCACTACATTGTGAACGGCAGTAAAACCTTTATCTCCGGTGCGATGGGGGCAGACTGGGTCAGTACGGCGGTGCGTACGGGCGGTGAAGGTGCGAAAGGCGTATCGATGTTGTTGATTCCCACCGACTTGCCCGGCGTGTCACGGACACCCCTGGATCGCAAACAGGGCTGGTGGTGTGCCGACACCGGGACGTTTTACTTCGACAATGTGCGAGTACCGGCCAGTCACCTAATCGGCGACGAAGGCGCGGGTTTCTGGGTGATCATGAGTAATTTTAACCCCGAGCGACTGAGTCTGATTGTGACCATGGAAGCCGCGGCGAGGGCCTGTCTTGAGGACGCGGTTAACTGGGCGCGTGAGCGCAGTACCTTTGGCAAGCGCCTGGCCGATCATCAGGTGATCCGCCACAAAATTGCTGCCATGAAGCAGCGTATTAATGCCACGCAGTGTTATACCAACTACCTGACGCAGGCTTATATCGAGGGCCGTTGCGATCCGGGTGATCTGGCATTGGCGAAGGTGCAGGCCAGTGAGACGATGGAGTTCTGCGCGAGAGAAGCCAGCCAGATTCTCGGCGGCGCCAGTTACTTGCGGGGCAATCGCGTGGAGCGTTTTTATCGTGAAGTGCGGGTGAACGCCATCGGCGGTGGCTCCGAAGAAATCATGCGCGACCTCGCCGCGCGACAATATCGATTGTAAGGCCTTAGACAAGGATACCCGAATGACTGATAAGCCGACCCTGTGGCACAGCTACCCCTCCCGTTCGCTGCGTCCGCTCTGGGCGCTGGAGGAAATGGAGATTGACTACGAGCTGGTCACGCTGCCTTTCCCGCCGCGCCTGTTTCAGCGCGAGTACCTGGACGTGAACGCGTTGGGTACCGTGCCGTTTTTTCGCCACGGACAGGTGGAAATGACCGAGTCCACCGGAATTTGTCTCTACCTTGTAGAGCAGTATCAGCGCTACGATCTTGGGCTGCGCAGTGGCGATGCCGATTACGGCAATTATCTCAACTGGCTGTTTCATAGCGACGCCACGCTCACCTTCCCGCAGACGCTGATCCTGCGTTATTCGCAATTTGAGCCCGAAGAGCGCCGCCAGCCACAGGTGGTCGAAGATTACCGGCTCTGGTATCTGGCGCGGCTGAAACGCCTGAATGCGCACCTGCTGGACCACGATTATCTCTGCGAAAACCGTTTCACCATTGCCGATATCGCCGTGGGCTACGCCCTGTATCTTGGCGAGGGGCTGGGGCTGGCTGGCTTTTATGAGCCGCAGGTGCAAGCGTATCTTGCAAGGCTTAAAGCAAGACCGGCGTTTCAGCGAGCAGAACCGATGGGCGCCGGCCCCGACAGCCTGGTCGTCAAGAAATACCCATTCAGCGATTAATTGATCACAGCGCCGCTGCAGCGGCGAGGGAGCAAAAATGATTCTCAGCGAAGAGCACCAGAAACTCCGCGATACCGTCGCACAATTTATTGACCGCGAAATCAATCCCCATGCCGATGAATGGGAGGAGGCGGGTATTTTTCCCGCTCACGAGCTGTTCAAAAAAATGGGCGACCTCGGCCTGCTGGGGATCAGCAAACCCGAGGCTTACGGCGGCCTGGGGTTGGATTACAGTTACCAGACCGTCTTCTCCGAAGAGCTCGGACGGATTAAAACCGGCGGCGTGTCGATGGCTATCGGTGTGCAGACCGACATGGCCACACCGGCGCTGGCCAAGTTTGGCAGCGATGCATTGCGCGCGGAATTTCTCGCCCCGGCGATCAGCGGCGAAGCGGTCTTTTCCATTGCGGTGAGTGAGCCACACGCTGGCTCGGATGTGGCCGCGATCAAGACCACAGCCCGTAAAGAGGGCGACGACTACGTGATCAACGGCACCAAGATGTGGATTACCAATTCCACGCAGGCCGACTATCTCTGCCTGCTGGCCAATACCAGCGAAGGCAAACCTCACAGTAATAAATCGCTGATTATCGTGCCGACCAAAACCCCCGGCGTGAGTTTTTCGCCACGGCTGAACAAACTGGGGATGCGCTCGTCCGATACGGCCCAGGTCTTCTTTGACGACGTGCGGGTGCCGCAGCGTTACCGCATCGGTGACGAGGGGCAGGGCTTTATCTACCAGATGCTGCAGTTTCAGGAAGAGCGGCTGTTTGCGGCGGCGGGAACGTTGAAAGGGATGGAGGATTGCATTCAGCAGACCATTGCCTACACCCGCGAACGGGAGATTTTCGGCAAGCCGGTGCTGGACAATCAGGTCGTCCATTTCCGGCTGGCGGAGATGCAGACTGAAGTCGAGGCACTGCGCGCCTTGGTGTATACCGCGGTTGAGCAGTATATCCACGGTCAGGACGTGACCGAGAAGGCATCGATGGCCAAACTGAAAGCCGGGCGGCTGGTGCGGGAAGTGACCGATGGCTGTCTGCAATACTGGGGTGGCATGGGCTTTATGTGGGACAATCCCATCTCGCGTGCCTACCGAGACACGCGCATCACGTCGATTGGTGGCGGCGCCGATGAAGTGATGTTGAGTATTATCTGCAAAATGCTGGGAACCTTGCCCGGTAAGCGTTAACACCGGGCTGATCGCGAGCCCGTCACTTGAGGGAAACGGGGTGAGCAAAAGCACGGCTTTCGGGCGCTTATTGCGCTTCTGGCGCGGGGTGCACAGCCTTAGTCAGGAGCAGTTGGCCGATCGTCTGGACAGCTCGCCACGGCACATCAGTCGGCTTGAGAATGGCAGCAGCCGACCCAGCGAAGCAATGGCGATGGATATCGCCCGCGCCCTGTCGCTGGGGCGTCGGGATCAGAGCCATTTACTGGTTGCTGCTGGATTTACGCCCCGGGAGGCGCCGATCGATTTCTTCGCCCCCGATATGAAGTGGCTGCGCACCGCCATGACCCGCAGTCTGCGTGCCCTCGACCCCTATCCGGCTTCACTGCTCGATAGCGCCTCGAACATTCTTATGGTCAATCGCGCCTGGGTCGGTTTTCACCAGCGCCTGATGCCCGCCGAGGAGCTGCGTGAGATGAAAAACTTTTACGAGTTTATGTTCAGCTCTCAGTCTGCCGAGAACGCCGTCAGCAACTGGCCGGATACTCTGTCGGCAATTCTGCTGTCGATTCAGCAGAATGCCCTGCTGCGGGATGATCCCGCGACCCAGGCGACGGTAGACCGTCTCAGCCGGTGTCCCTCGGTGCCGCGGGACTGGCGCCAACGGGCCGCTGCGGTGGAGCCGATGGCGAGTTTTCGTGTGCAGATTCCTGTGCATGGCGAGCTGCAGCGCTTTTTCAGTGTGAATACCACCGTTGGGGCGCTGGGCCCCACGGCCTTTGTCTCTGAGCCCATGCTGAGTATCAGCAGTCTTTATCCCGAGGATAGCCGTCTGAATCTCGATGAGTTACTGAACGGCAATCTTGAGCATCCGCTGCTGTTTTACTGAGGGCGACACGACCGGACATAGCTTGTCGTGGCAGGCCGCCGCAACTGGGGCCAAACTAGGGCATAAATCGTTCTAGCGTCCACGCCGGACAGGAGAGATTGCCGTGACAGCCCCGCTTCTTAATGAGCGCGATATTGCGTTCATGCTCTATGAATTCCTCAACTGCGAGTCATTGTGTGAGCGGGAGCGCTACGCCGACCACAATCGCGAGAGCTTTGATGCCGCCATCGCAACGGCCAGATCCATTGCCGAACGCTATTTCCTGCCCATCCGTGGCAAGGTGGATCGCAACGAGCCGCGCTTCGAAGACGGGCGAGTGGTGATGCTGCCGGAAGTCCAGCAGGCGGTGCAGGCGGCGACCGATGCCGGCTTTGTTTCGGCGACGGCCGACTACGATGTGGGCGGCATGCAGCTTCCGCTGGCGGTCGCCGCGGCGGCCAACGCCTGGCTGTCGGCAGCGGGCAGCACCACGATTGGCTATCTGAGTCTGAGCAGTGCCAACGCCAGTCTGATAGAGGCCCACGGCAGCACTGAGCAGATAGCGAAATGGGCCGCACCGCTGCGCAGTGGCCGGTTTGCGGGCACTATGGCGATGACCGAGCCCGGGGCGGGCAGTGGCCTGGCCGATTTGATTACCCGCGCGGAACCGGCCGGCGATGGCAGCTATCGCATTACCGGCAACAAGATTTTTATTTCCGGCGGTGATCACGAGCTGAATGACAATATCGTGCACCTGGTGTTGGCAAGGGTGAAGGGCGCGCCGAAAGGGGTCAAAGGCATTTCGCTGTTTATCGTCCCCAAGTATCTGGTCAACGAAGACGGCAGTTTAGGGGAGCGCAACGATGTGGCGCTGGCCGGGCTCTTTCACAAGATGGGGGGGCGGGGCCACACCTCCACCTCGCTGAATTTTGGCGAGCAGGGCGGCGCGGTGGGCTATTTGATCGGCGAGGAAAATCGCGGTCTCAGCTACATGTTCCACATGATGAACGAGGCGCGGATTATGGTGGCCAGTGGCGCGGCCACGCTGGCACTGGCGGGTTTCCAATACTCGCTGAACTATGCGCGTGAGCGTGCCCAGGGACGTCTGCCCTCCTGTAAAGATCCTCACTCACCGCCGGTGAGTATCGTTGAGCACGCGGATGTACGGCGTATGCTGCTGACCCAGAAGGCCTATGCGGAAGGTGCATTTGCGCTCTGCTTGTATGGCGCGCAGTTGGCGGACGATCAGCATACGGCGGCCGATGCGGAGACCCGAGATGCCGCGCGCCTGCTGCTGGATTTTCTCACGCCAATCATCAAAACCTGGCCGTCGGAGCAGGGGCCTAAGGCCAATAGCCTGGCGATTCAGGTGCTGGGGGGCGCGGGTTACACCAATGAACATCCGGTGGAAATGTTCTACCGCGATAATCGCCTTAACCCCATCCACGAAGGCACCACGGGCATCCAGTCGCTTGATCTGCTGGCGCGCAAAGTCCCCATGCACGGCATGGCGGGGTATCAGGCCTGCCTGAAGGCCATCCGGGAAACCATCGCCGAGGCGCAGACGCTGCCACCGTTGGCGGCCTTCGGCGGAGAACTGGAGGCTGCGCTGCGGTGTTTGGAAGAAACAACGCAGTCGCTGCTTACTGCCATGGGTAGTGAGTCCATCGACCGGGTACTGGCGAACTCGGTGAGTTATCTGGATATGTTCGGTCAGGTGGTAATGGCGTGGATTTGGCTCAAACAGGGCTGTGCGGCACAGCAGCGACTGGCGACGGCACAGAGCAATGACGCGGACTTCTATCGCGGAAAATTGCAGGCGCTGCGCTATTTCTTCGCGGCTGAATTACCCAAGATCCGACACTGGTCAAACTTGCTGAAAAATCTTGAAAGTTCGGCTTTTGAGATGCAGGACGCTTGGTTCTAAACTGTGGCTCGGCACCGCGTTAACGTGGCGCCGACCATAACAACAATAAAATAAGGATGCACTATGAAGCAGATACGTCGCGCGTCAGTGGCTGAGTACATTGGCTACGAGAGTGAACCTACCGACTGGCACACGGTGACTCAAGAGGCCATTAATCAGTTTGCCGACTGTACCCTTGATCACCAGTTTATTCATGTTGATCCCGAGCGCGCCAAGCAAACGCCTTTCGGCGGCACCATCGCCCACGGTTTTCTGAGCCTGTCGATGCTCTCCCACTTTGCCGAGCAGTTCTCGCTGATGGTCGAAGGTCTCACCATGGGCCTTAACTATGGCTTCGACAAGGTACGGTTCATGGCGCCGGTGCGTGAGGGAAAACGTATTCGCGCGCTGAGCAAAGTTCTGGATATCGACGAGACCAAGCCGGGGCAATACCGCTTCAAAGTTCAGGTGACCATTGAAATTGAGGGTGAAGAAAAGCCCGCACTGATTGCCGAGTGGCTGACTATGCAGCTCGTGGCCTGATTGATTACTAACAGGAGATAAGAAATGGACGTACGTTTTGACAAGCAAGTTGCTATCGTGACTGGCGCCGGCAATGGCCTGGGCCGCAGCCATGCATTGGCACTGGCGCAGCGTGGTGCTCGGGTGGTGGTGAATGATTTAGGGGGCGCCCGCGATGGCAGCGGTGCCTCATCTCAGGCCGCACTGGACGTAGTGGCGGAAATCGAAGCCATGGGCGGCGAAGCGCTGGCACATGGTGCCAATGTCGCGGTGATGGCCGAGGTGGAAGACATGGTTGCGCAGGCCATGGAAAAGTGGGGGCGGGTAGATATTCTGATTAACAACGCCGGTATTCTGCGCGATAAAACCTTCGCCAAAATGTCGCTGGATGATTTCAAGTTGGTCATGGACGTCCACCTGATGGGCTCCGTCAACTGCACGAAAGCGGTTTGGGACATCATGCGAGAGCAGGAATACGGCCGCATTGTGATGACGACCTCTTCCTCCGGTATGTATGGCAACTTTGGGCAGAGCAACTATGGTGCTGCCAAGATGGCGGTGCTGGGCTTTATGAATACCCTGGGCCTGGAAGGCGCGAAGAAGAATGTCCGGGTAAACGCCTTGGCGCCCACAGCGGCAACCCGCATGACGGAAGATTTGATGCCCGAAGAACTGCTTGCCTTGTTGTCGCCCGAGTCAGTGACCGCCGGCGCTTTGGTGTTGTGTCACGAAAGTGCACCGAGCCGACACATTCTGTGTGCGGGGGCGGGCGGTTATGCGAGTTCGCGCATTTTCGAGACAGAAGGCGTTTTCCTGCCCGCTGACCAGCAAACTCCGGAAGTGATTCTTGCTAACTGGGATGCGATTACCAGTACCGAAGGGCAGCGCCCGATGGAAACCGGTGGCAAGCAAAGCGAGAAGTTCCTGGGTAAAGCCATGGAAGCGCTCCAGGCCAAATAAGCATTTCTGGAGATGGTGCTAAAAAGCCGACAGCCACTTGAGTGACTGTCGGCTTGGTGCCGAGTAATTGGTCTACGACTCGTTGCGAATCGCGCCCTAGCTGTTGCGAACGACGAGTTTGTCTTCGACGTCGGTCACCTTGTCGAAGCTTTTGGCAATCTCAATGGCAAGATCGCGCGCTGCATCGCTTTTGACGGTACCGCGCAGGGTCACAACGCCGTCCTTGGTATCAACGTCAATGCTGGTGGCAGCAATATCATCGTTCGTTGCGTACTTCATATTAATCGCGGCGGTTGTGGTCAGGTCATTCCACGTGCCAGCAAAGTTCTCACCAGCCTGCTTCATCTTCCCGCGATAGTCTTTCTCCACATTCAGTTTATTATCCACTGATTGGACGCCATCGACGTTGTGAGCAATCTGCCCCGCCAAATCTTTCTCAATGTCGCTCGTGACTGTACCACTGAGCGTTACCTTGCCCTGTTTGACGCCGGTATCGATCTCAAAATTGTTTAGCTCGCCGTTAAGCATGATGGCGGTCTCGACTTTGCCATCGATCCAGGCGTCGTTCGCTTTGCCCTGCCAGGTTTCCGCCAGTGCGGGAGTGCTTGCCAGGGCGCTGAGAGTCAGTGTGGTGATTAGCGTTTTCTTGATAGTCATGGTTGACCTCCGTTTCGCTGCTCATGAATCGCATGGTTTTATCTCAATAACGTTGGCGTCGTTTTCTACATCGTTATTGACGTGGTGACAGGCACGGTTTTCGTACCGTCAGTCTTTTCCTAAGATGCCTTCTTGAATAAAAACTTGAAGAAAAATTCCTCTAAGAAACTTTCTTTTTCAGTTCTTCAAATTGCTTTTTAGCCTCTTCGCGAGCGAGGCCGTAGCGCTCTTGCAGTACGCCGATAAAGCGATCACTGCTGCCTTCTACTTGGTCTATATCATCGTCGGTGAGTTCGCCCCACTTTTCTCGAATTTGCCCTTTTAACTGCTTCCACTTACCTTCTGCAATATCTCTATTCATACTTCGCTCCTCGTGAGTGACGTGATTAACGATGTCAGTTTTGTTAAGCCAGAATGCCGGTTTTCAGCGCTATATTCGCGGCGGTTTTCCGCGTAAAGCCTGGGCGACAAGAGAAATTATCAGCAGTGCAATAAAGATAAAGAACAAGACTTTTGCGATGCCCGCTGCGGCACCCGCAATGCCCCCAAAGCCCAATACGCCGGCGATAAGCGCAATTATTAAAAACATTAACGACCAGCCAAGCATGTTTCCTCCTTGTCATTTCTGCCTACAGTTTTTCTGACACGCTGAGTAAAAACAGTTCAATATTTTTATTTTCATCAATGATTTTTTATGCGGTAGATGATTTATAAATTGCCAGTGTCATTTTATTTAATCGATTTTGAATCTTTTTGTTTTTGCGTTTTCAGCAACAGGGTAAGACGCCGAAAAATTCGTTGAATAGGGAGGTGCAAAATGGCGACACAGCAGAACCAGACTGACGTAAGTTCGAATCGTCACGATAAGGTCGACGCCGCGGCCAGCAAAGCCCACGAGGCCGTCGATCGGGCAGCGGCAATGGCGGGCAGCAGTGAAGAACGCTTGCATCAACTTGCTGAAGAGCTACGGCTGCAAGCTGAGGGGCTGGTCAGCTCGGCACGCAAGCATTCCGAGGCAGCCAGTGAGGCCGTTGGCGGTTATACCCGTGAACACCCGCTGAGAACCGTGGGACTCGCATTTCTGCTCGGTGCGGTGGTGGCGTTCTTATTCCGCCGCTGACGGGGGAGTGGAGTGGTGATTATCCGCTGTCAGAACAGGAGGGCGTATGCGCGGCGAAACAGATTGCGCATCTGAAAGGGAACAGAAGGCTGAGCCCCAGTATGGTGATCTGCTGACCGAGTGCTTGGCCTTTGGTGCAGAGGAAATAGAGCGCCTGCAGTTGCGAGGACAATTACTGTGCTTAGCCCTGCTGAAAATGCTGATCTTTGCGCTATTAAGCGTGATCTCGGCGACAAGCGTTTGGTTGCTTGCCATGCTGGTTCTCGCTCGCGTAATGGTGCAGGCAGGAGTGCCAGACCCCTTCGCAATGTCTCTGTTACTGCTGCTGAACCTGCTGGCGTTCTGGTATTGCCAGCGACAATTGCGAGGCGCCTTGACCGGCGCACGTCCTCGCCGGACAGCAGTGGAGGGTCAGCATGCTCAGCGGTGAAGAAGCGCGGCTGCGCTCGGCGCTGATCCAAGTTGATCAGCGTCAGCGAAATCGCCGTTTTCGGCTCCGGCAACGCTACTGTGAGCAGCGTGTGGAGGTGATTGCGTTTTTCGGCATGGCGGGGCTGTTATTCGGCTTGCTGATGGGGCAGCGCGGAGAGCCCGTAACGAACTCCAGAAAGCTTGCTCGTCTGCGCGCGATGATGCTTGATCTGCTTAAGCAGGAGATCTATCAGCGTATATTGCGCCAGCCTCGCCAGCAGCCCCTCGCGGCGGATGGTCACCACGAGGGGCACTCGGCAAGTAATAGCTGAGGAACAGCGACGAAGTGCGCTTAGACGTGAATTCCTTTCAGCACGGCGGCCAGTGCCACCTGTTCTGAGGACGCCTCGGTTTTCGCCTCTTCACCTTCTCCCTTTGCCGCTGCGGAGTCAGGGAAGGTTCTGAACACGGTGTTCATGATGATTTCCGTGGCCTTGGGCGCTACCGCATTGAGTACCTGCATGCTGATCCCCAGACCGGTGGCGATACGCTTGGGGCGCTTCACGATCGCTTCGCAGATCATGTCCGCAGCTTCTTCGGGAGATAGCGTGGGCACGGCGTTGTAGATTGAGGTGGGGCCGATCATCGGCGTACGGACCAGTGGCATATTGATAGTGGTGAACGCGATATTGCGGTCGGAAAACTCTGCGGCTGCACTCCGGGAGAAGGCATCCAGTGCAGCCTTGGACGCCGCATAGGCGGAGAACCGGGGCGAGGTGCCAACGATGACGGCGATCGAGGAAATGTTGATCACGTGACCGGCGCGACGCTCAAGCATCGACGGTGCCAGACCCATGATCAGTCGAATCGCGCCGAAGTAATTGAGCTGCATGGTGCGCTCGAAATCGTGGAAACGGTCAAAGGTCAGTTCCAGCGAGCGACGGATTGAGCGGCCCGCGTTATTCACCAATACATCCACATGGCCGTGGTTTTTCAATAGCGTGGCGACCAGCTCGTCGCAGGCCTCAAGGTCTGAAACATCGCAGCTATACGCATAGCTCTTGCCCCCAAGGTCGGCGATTTCTTTCTGGGTTTCCTCCAGTTTTTCAATACTGCGCGCCACGAGCACGACTTCGGCACCCGCCTCGGCGAGCTTTAGTGCGCTGGCCTTGCCGATGCCGGAGGACGCGCCGGTGATCACAATGACTTTGCCGCTGACGTTGCCGCGCAGGCTGCGGTCCTTGAATAGATCCGGGTCGAGGTTGCGCTCCCAGTAGTCCCACAGCTTATAGGCGTAGTCTTCCAGAGCGGGCAGTTCGATACCGCTACCTTTCAGCGCTTTGACGGTATCGCGGTTGTCGAAACGGGTGGGCATGTTCATGAACTGCAGGCCATCTGCAGGAATCTGGTAATCGGCCAGTACAGCGTTAGTCAGCCGTTTCACCGGGGGCATGTTCTTGACGATTCCGGTAATTGACGAGGGCACGAAGGCAAACATGCGCGAATCGATACGCATGGCCATTTTCGGCGCGTGGGCGGCTTCGGCAAAGATATTCAACACTTCACCGACTTTGTGAGCGTTGGGGTTTACCAAGTGGAAGCACTTGCCGTCCAGCTTGGGTTTGTGTGACAGGTAGTCGATGGCGTCGGCGACATAATCCACCGGGACAATATTCATTTGCCCGCCTTCAATACCAATCAGCGGGCACCATTGAGGCACTCGGTAGCGCAGTTTCTGAATCAGCTTGAAGAAGTAGTAGGGGCCATCAACCTTGTCCATTTCGCCGGTTTTGGAGTCACCGACAACCATCGCCGGCCGGTAGATGCGGTAGGGAATTTTGCACTCTTTGCGCACCAGCCCTTCGGAGACATGTTTGGTGCGGAAGTAGGCGTGCTTGAGTCCCTCGGCTTCTTCGAACATGTCTTCGCGGAAGATGCCTTTGTAGAGTCCTGCCGCGGCGATGGAACTGGCCAGGTGGAAGCTTCCAGCCTGCATGGCTTCAGCCGCTGCAAGGGCATTGCGAGTGCCTTCAATATTGGTGATTTCCTGACTTTCTGCGTCGGCCTTCAGGTCGTAGATGGCGGCCAGGTGATAGAAGTGGCTGACTTTGCCTTTCAGCTTGCCCATCTCCCGGCTGCTGATGCCCAGTTTGCCCTTGGCAAGGTCGCCCCAGACGGGAACCAGTTGCTCTTTACTCAGCCCGGTTTTTTCCAGTAGTTCCTGATACTTGTGTTTAGAACTGCGGCGCACAAGCACGAAAATCGTTTCGTTGCGCTTGGCCAGGCGGGTGATAAGAAATCGTCCGATAAAGCCGGTGCCGCCAGTAACAAAGTAGCTCATAGTGCCTCTCCAGATAGTACAGAAATACGCCTGCTGCAGCTCCGAGCCAATGCGGAGCTGCACTGCTTTCTGTCAGCGAAAGCGTGGGTTTGTGTTGTTGTCAGGTCGTTCTGTATGGTTTTGCCTGTTGTTATTGTAGTGCGTTATTACGCAAGTGCCGTTGGTGAAACCGCATCGTCAAGTTCAGCAAAAGCATCGTGAATATAGTCGCTCAGAATCTCCAGTTTGGGCAATGCCGAACTGGCCACCAGTCCGAACTGCAGCCGACCATCGTAGCTGTACAGCGTAATGTTCAGGTGACAGCCCGGCGTCAGTGCGCTGATCGGGTACATTTCCTCAAGCTTGGCGCCGCGCAGATACAGTGGTTTTGACGGCCCGGGCACATTGGAGACCAGCGTATTACCCAGCGGCGGCAGTCGGTCATCAATTTTCAGGAATTCAGTTAGCTGAGCAAAGCTGCCCAGCAGTACGGTGTAAGCGATGACCGATGCCGGGGGGACGCCATCTACTTGGTAGCGAACATTGCGAAGCGTAAAGCCAATTTCCCGCAGCCGCTCGTAGGGATCGGTGGTTTTCTTGGCGAGTTCAACCAGCACGATGCCGATTTTGTTGCCCATGCTGCGGTCACCGGGGCGGCGGAGGTTTACGGGCATTTGAATGGTGATGGGCTCGCTGATATCGGCGCCACATTCTTCCAGATAGCGGTGCAAGGCGCCGTCAATGCAGGTGAGGGCAACGTGGTTAAGCGTCGAGCGTGTCTGCTTGCGAATCTTGTTAACGCGGGTCATCGGGACGGCGGCGGTGGCCACTTGACGACCGGCCACGACATGACCATTCAGTGGTGTTTCCGGCATGGGCTTGTAGGGAACCGCCACGGCATTTTTAGTCAGGTTGACTGCCTCCAGAGCCAGCTGGGCGCTGAGCTTTGTCAAACCCAGTACCGAGCGCAGATAGTTGCCGGACAGGCCGAGCATCTTGCGCAGCAGTGCATCCTCTTCGCCTTTGCGACGTCGACGATTGGGGAGTGCTGCCCATATTGGCGATACCTTCCTGGCGCGTGACGATTGGCTCAGGCTTTTGGCAAGGATGGCCGACATCGTAACGCCGTCTGCGTAGGCGTGGTGCAACTTGATATACAGCGCAAAGCGCTGGTCGTCGATGCCCTCAATAACGTGGACTTCCCACATCGGCTTTTCGCGATCCATCTTCGGGCTGTGTAGCTCGCCCGCCAGGACATAGAGTTCATCCCGAAAGTCGTCGCCTTCCAACTGGTGGTAGTAGATGTGGTCGTTAATATCGAAGTCGGGAGCATCTACCCAGCGGGGTGTGGACAGGCCGCCGAATTTGATGATCTGGTTGAACGGCGCCTGGATGTCTTCGTTACTGCCCACGTATTCGCGGACGGCCTTGTCCACGAAGTCCGCCCCTGCCTTGGCAGGTTTGCGGAACATCATCATTCCGCCTACATGTTTGGGGCTGTCTTCCGTCTCGGTGAGGAAAAAAGCCAGATCCATGATGGATAGTTTTGTCATAGCCGCCACTGTTTCCTGTGTTGCTGGGGTCCTGTACACAGGCGAATTAATACAACCCTGATTTAAATCGCACTGGTGGGGTCTCCACGATTGAAGTCAAAAATAGTCTATGTCCTAATGGCTGCTTCCGCTATTGCCGGGTGTGCTCACTAGATAAAAAATTGGGTCAATGCCATAGGGTTACGCTAGCGCAGAACCCTTGCCCTGAACAAGAGTGCCAGTTCACTGCACTGACACTCTCTAACTGAGATGCGATGAATTTACTCAAAGCGCTGGCTAAACGTTACTTTGTTACTCCCTACGTCCTGCTCTGTGGGGCAGCCTCGCTGCACGCACTCTGGCAGATGTGGGTGGAGCCAGGGTTTAGCCTGTCCTGGTTTGCGGCTTGGCTGGCTGTCACGCCCGTCCCGGTGTTCGTGTTGCTGTTGTATCTGGTGCCGTTCGTTAACACCGGCCGGTTTGTGGTGATACAGATTCTTGCCGCGATGATTGGCGCGGCGCTGGCCGTGGTCGAGATGCATCCCCTGCCAACGTTTTATGCGTTGGTGCCGGGACTCGCTGGCGTGCTGATTTATGTCTACTGGTATTCCTATCTGGATCGCGACGATAATCCGCGACTGACTGTCGGTCAGGCGCTGCCCGCCTTCCATTTGCAGGATCGCACAGGCGAACACGTTGACTCCGCGAGCTTTGTTGGCAGAAAAACGCTGCTGTTGTTTTTTCGCGGCGGTTGGTGCCCCCTGTGTCGCAGTCAGCTTTACGAATTTTCAAGCTATTTTGACGCGCTGCGTGAGTACGGCCTTCACATTGTATTGATCAGTGATCAGGCGGTGGACGAGAGCGAAAAACTGGTGGGGACATTGCCACAGGGGGTCGAGGTCTATTTCGACAGTGGTCTGCAGGCGGCGAGGACGCTCGGGCTGGTTCACCCGTTTGGCGTGCCTGCCGGGGTCTTCGCGAGAGGCCCGCATACCTCGCTGCCCTCACTGATACTCAGCGATGAGTCCGGCACCATCCGCTACGCGGACTTGCCAGAAAATTTTCGTGTTGGACCGCGTCCGGCACAGCTTATAAAGGTTCTTGAGCAACAATGGCTGTAAATATTGAACAGGAAATACGCCCTTCATCCACGGCCGTGGTACTGCGCGACGCGGCGTCGGGCTTGGAGGTGTTATTGCTGCGTCGTCACCGGCAGCTGAAGGTGGGCGGTGGGCACTGGGTTTTCCCCGGTGGCACCGTTGATCCCGACGATGTGGCAGATGCCAAGGGCGACCGCATGACGGCCTTTCACCTTGCTGCGGTACGTGAGACCGAGGAAGAGGCGCAGATCCAACTGGATCAGCGTCGGTTGCAGTTGATCTCCTGGTGGACGACGCCGCCATCAATAAAACGTCGCTATGAAACCGCCTTTTTCATCGCGGACTGCCCCGGTCAGCAGGTTGTCGTGGATGGTGAGGAGGCCGACGATTATCTCTGGTGTCACCCGGGCGAGTTGGTGGGCTCCCATCAGCAGGGGGAGCTGGCTCTGATGCCGCCGACTCTGGTCACGCTGACCGAGTTGTCCAGCTGTGCAACGGTTGCGGACGCTCGCGCGTTTTATGACCGTCGTCCGGTGCCGGATATCCACCCCAAAATCAGCGATGCCGATGGTCGCGTGTGTATGCTCTACGGCGGCGATGCGGGGTATGACAGCGCCGACCCCAAGGTGCCGGGTGCGCGCAATCGCTGCTATCTGGAAAATGGGAAATGGCGCTATGAGTTCTCTGCTTCGTAAATAGAGAGCCGGGCTGTGGCAAGGAATGCCAATAAAATAATTGTCTGTTGTGCGAGGGATTTGTCCGCCGGCGGTGTTTAAACAGTAACGGCCGTTAAAACCCTCTTACTGTTCGTGGAGCACAACGTGATGAAAACTTCAGTAACGCTTTTCGCTGTATTGGCAATGACGGGTGCTGCCAGCGCCTACGCTTTTGGCCCCGGTAAAAATGGTCCCTTTGATGGCGCCAGAACGCCCCCCAGTATTGAAGAAATGGCAGACCGCCAAGCGGAGCGGTTTATGAAAATGGACTTGAATCAAGACGGTCAGGTCAGCCGTGAGGAAATTGAAGAGTTTCGTGCCCAGATGCGTGAGAAGCGTAGCGGGGAGCGTGCGGACCGATTTGCAAAAGCGGATGCCAACGGCGATGGACTGGTTTCCCAGATGGAAATGAAGGCCGCAGCAAAGGCGCAGATGGAAAAGCTCGATACCGACGGTGATGGCGTTTTGTCGAGAAAAGAGGCCCGTAAAGCCTTTGGTCGCGAGGGTATGCCCCCGCATGCCCCGGCTGAATCGTAAACGCCGATAGCGAGCGCAGCGAGTATGCCGCTGGTCAGTGACTCCCGATTATTAGCGCGTGTAGCCGACGGCGACAGTCGCGCCTTTAATCGGCTTGTGGAGCGTCACAGCCAGCGGGTACTCAATGTCATTTACCGAATTGTGTTGTCCCGAAGTGATGCGGAAGATCTGTGTCAGGACGTTTTCGTGCGCCTGTGGAAGCAGGCGCCGGACTGGCAGGACGATGCCAAAGTCAGTACCTGGTTGCACCGGGTAGCCAGCAATCTGGCGATTAACCACAGTCAGCGAGTCCAGCAGCGCCAGATCGTAGATAGTGAGCTGACCGAGCAGCTGCTTGAGGGTCAGCGTGATGAGGCGGATGACGAGGCGAACGCCCTCTCTGAAAAAATGATGGCGGCGCTGTCCAGCCTGCCCGCAGAGCAACGCGCTGCGATGGCATTTCGCTATTACCGCGACCTGCCCGTCAAGCAAATCGCCGATATTCTTGATAGTAGTCCCAAGGCGGTCGAATCCTTACTGGGCCGTGCGCGCAAACAGCTTAAGCAAGTATTGGGAGAATCCGATGATTGACTATGCACAGTGTCTGGAGCGCTACGGCGATCAATTGCGCAACTGGCCGCTGTGGCTCTGGCCTTTCGCGCTGCTGGCGCCGATGTCAAAGGCGGGGGCGGCCTGTTTGAAGGAATACCGGCAACGAGAGGTATTCTGGTCGCAACGGATGGATGGCGAGCTGCGGGTCAGTCCCGGCTTGCAGCAGCGTCTTGTCCGGATTCCCGAAACCCACCGACAGGCCCACGTCAGGCGTTTGCCGCTTTGGTCCGCGGGCATGGCAACCACCGCCGCGCTGATACTTGGCGTCGCGGTAGGCATGTCCGGTCTGCCCAGCCAATATCCATTGCTGGATGAGGATTATCAGGCCTTTACCGAACTCGATTTTACCGGCTCTCTGGAAGTGAGTAGCTGGCTGGAGGAAGAACAATGACACGTCGCACGGGTTTGTTGATTGCGCTCATCGCCTCGCTGGTGGTGAACGGTCTGCTCATCGGCTTGTGGGCGGGCAAGGCACTGGACCGCGATCGCGGCCTGTACATGATGAGCCAGCATATTTTAAAGCGCCGTCCGGATCAGCTCAGTGATCAGGCAAGGGCTGTACTCAGGGCCAAGCGTGGAGAAATGCGCAGTGCCTTTCGGCAGTTGCGTCTCGCGAGACGAAATCTGGACCAGATTATTGCCGAACCCGAGTTGAATATTGAGAGTGCTCGTCAGGCGCTGGCAGATTTAAGAGAGGCAGACCAGTCACTCAAGCGGCTGGTACATGACGTGTTGCTGGAAGTCTTGCCGACCTTGTCGCCAGACCAGCGGCTGGAGATGATGCGCCATGACAAAGGGCCGCGCGATGGCGATCGCAAGGGGCCAAAACCCGATGGGGCTGAGCGCGGGATGCCTCCGCCGCCTCCGCCTCAGTCGTCGATGCCACGGTAAGCTAGCGGGCCGTTATACCAACGCTTGCGCCAGGCATTAAATACCCGGTCAGGATACCAGTTCTTTCCCAGGCTGCCGTTGTAGCGGGCGAGGGCGCGTCGCATATTGCCCTTTTCGCGCTGCAGGTAGAACTGCAGAATCTGGCAGCCGTAGCGAAGATTGGTGTCCGGGTCGGTGAGATTGTCGTCCGGGCGGCCAATTTCCTTTTTCCAGAATGGCATCACTTGCATCAGCCCCTGGGCGCCAACGCGGGAGATGGCAAAGCGGTCAAAGGCGCTTTCCACCTCAATCAGTGCCAGTACCAGCTCCGGGGGCAGTGAGGCCGAGCGTGCCTCGCGGTGCACGCTTTGCAGCAGGGCCAGACGGTCTTCTGGCTCTGGGAGTCGCTTGCTCAGCCGCTGGGACATATCCAGCAGCCACACCTCGGCGTCGAAGCGATCTTTAAAACTGTCCTCATGGTGAAGGGCGTCTTTCAGATAGGCGGTCAGCGCGGCCCTCTCGACGGGGTCGCTTGGCTGGGCGAGAGCGGGTAGCGCAACGGCCACCAGCCCCGCCAGCAGCAGACGCTTAAGCAGAGAGTGGAACACGCTGACGGACGAAGTCCATAATGCTGTCGATAGCGACGTCTTCGTTGTCGTCGGCACGACGATGACGGTATTCTAGTTGGCCGTTGTCCAGGCCGCGGTCGCCGATCACAATGCGGTGGGGGATACCCATCAGTTCCATATCGGCAAATTTCACGCCGGGCCGCTCGTTGCGGTCATCCAGCAGCACATCGTAGCCTGCATTTTTGAGCTGCGCGTACAGGGCTTCTGCCGCCTCGCGCACGCGCTCGGATTTCTGCATGTTCATCGGCACCAGCGCAATCTGGAACGGCGCGATGCCGTCGGTCCAGATAATGCCTTTGTCGTCGTGATTCTGCTCAATGGCTGAGGCCACTACGCGAGTAACGCCGATGCCGTAGCAGCCCATGATCATCACCTGCTCTTTGCCCTGCTCGTTGAGTACGGTCGCTTGCAGGGCTTCCGAGTATTTGGTGCCAAGCTGGAAGATATGGCCCACTTCAATGCCGCGTTTGATTTGCAGTGTGCCTTGGCCATCGGGGCTGGGGTCGCCGCTGACGACCTCGCGCAAGTCGGCGATCTCGCCAAGAGCCAGATCCCGTTCCCAGTTGCCGCCGCGCAGATGATAGCCGTCTTCGTTGGCACCGCAGATAAAGTCAGCGCAGTGCGCGGCGCTGCGATCCACAATCGTGCGCAAGCCGAGATCGACCGGACCAATGGAACCGGGTGAGCAGCTCAGCGCCGCTTTAATATCGTTTTCTTCGGCCAACGTCAGCGGGCTGGCAACGCCGTCCAGCTTCTCGGCTTTGATTTCGTTCAATTGGTGGTCGCCGCGCAGCACCAGGGCAACCAGCGGCTGCTTACCATTGTCGTCGGTCTCGCCATAGACCAGCAGGGTTTTCAGGGTTTGCTCGGGCGTGCAGTTAAAGAACGCGCACACCTGCTCGATGGTGCCCACGTTGGGCGTGGCGACTTTCTCCAGCTCGGCGCCGGGGGCGGCGCGCTCGCCAGCCGGTGCCAGTGCTTCGGCCATTTCTACGTTGGCGGCGTAATCTGAGCTGTCGGAAAAGGCGATATCGTCTTCGCCCGATTCGGCTAATACGTGGAACTCATGGGAGGCGCTGCCGCCGATCGAGCCGGTGTCGGCGATCACCGGGCGGAAGTCCAGGCCCAGGCGAGTAAAGATGCGGGTATAGGCCGCGTGCATGACGTCGTAGGTGGCCTGCAGTGACTCCTGGTCATTGTGGAAGGAGTACGCGTCTTTCATGATGAATTCACGCGAGCGCATCACCCCGAAACGGGGGCGGATTTCATCGCGGAACTTGGTTTGGATCTGATAGAAGTTTGCCGGCAGCTGCTTGTAGCTGCGGATCTCGTTGCGAATCAGGTCGGTGATCACTTCCTCGTGGGTGGGGCCAAGGCAAAACTCGCGCTGATGACGGTCATTGATGCGCAGCAGTTCTGCACCGTACTGTTCCCAGCGACCCGATTCCTGCCACAGTTCAGCGGGCTGGACCACGGGCATCAGCACCTCTTGCGCGCCTGCCGCGTTCATCTCTTCACGGACAATGTTTTCCACTTTGCGAAGTACCCGCAGGCCCAACGGCAGCCAAGTGTAGAGGCCGGTGGCCAGCTTTCGTATCATGCCGGCACGGAGCATCAGTTGGTGACTGATAACCTCGGCATCGGCGGGGGTTTCCTTTACAGTGGCAATAAGAAATTGGCTGGCGCGCATAGCGGATCTGGCCTTAAAGCTGCGAATGAAGTCGCCGCATTTTACGATTGATAGGCGGTCCGGTACAGGGCGCCACCGCTTTATTGGAGAACATCATGTTTACATTACACCCCCAACTTGCTGCCGACTGCTTTGTGGTCGGCGACCTGCCCTTATGCCGAGTGCTGTTGATGAACGACGCCCAGTATCCCTGGCTCATTCTGGTACCGCGCAGCGATGCCGAGCTGCGGGAACTCTGTGAGCTGAGTGAGGAGGACCGACTGCAGTTCTCTCGGGAGTCTGATCTGGCCGCAGGTATTCTCAATACCGTCTTTGCCGCAGAGAAGCTGAACATTGCCGCGCTGGGTAATATGGTGCCGCAGCTGCATGTTCACCATATAGCTCGTTTTGCCGCGGACCCCTGTTGGCCGAAGCCGGTATGGGGGCAGTTGCCGGCAAAAGCCTATGCCGATTCCGATCGCGAAGAACGTCTGGCGGCATTGAGACACGCCTTTGCCGCTGAGCCACGCTTTATTTCGGGCTGATGCGATGGCGAGTGCCGGGAGTTACGATGTCATTATTGTGGGGGCAGGCATTGTTGGTGCTGCCTCGGCATGGCAGCTGCTGAAGCAAAAGCCGGACAGCCGAGTGCTGATTCTGGAGAAAGAAGCGGCGCCGGCCCGCCATCAATCAGGACGTAATAGTGGTGTACTCCATGCGGGGGTGTACTACCCGGCTGGCAGCCTCAAGGCACGCATGTGCCGGGAGGGGCTTCAGCAGACTGAGGCCTTCTGCCGGGAACACCAGCTTCCGTTCTCGCGCTGTGGGAAGTGGATTGTCGCCACCAACGCCCATCAGCTGCGAGGGCTTGGGGAGTTGCAGCGGCGGGCAAAAGCCAATGGTTTGAACCCTGAGTGGCTGGTGCGCGACGCCATGCGCGAACAGGAGCCCGAGCAGAGGGGGGAGGCTGCTCTGGCGGTCAGCGAATCGGCGATTGTTGACTATTCGGCGATTTGCCAAGCACTACTGGATCAGGCTCAGGCGGCAGGCGCGGAGCTGAGGACTGAGGCAGAAGTGCTCGGTATCACCGAGAGCCAGCGAGACATTCGTGTGTTCACTCGTGCCGGAGAATTTACGTCGTCACAGCTACTCTGCTGTGCCGGTTTGATGGCCGACAGGCTGGCGAGGTTGCAGGGACTCGATTGCCCGCTGCATATCGTGCCGTTTCGCGGAGAGTTTTATCAGCTTGCTGCTCGCTGCGAGTCCTGGGTATCGCGCCTGATTTACCCCGTTCCCGATCCG
>NZ_CFHTQA010000024.1:0-54508 GCF_984394615.1 Spongiibacter sp.
CAGGCTCAGCTACATCAACACCAACTTCAAATGCCTGGTGGACGATGCGCGCAAGGAGCAGTCCCGCAAGCTGATTGTTGACTCCAGTGTTGGCCTGCTGGATATCTCGGCGGAGCTGGGTTTCAGCGATCAGAGTGCTTTCCAGAAGGCGTTCAAACGCTGGTTTGGTAAAGCGCCCGGCCGCTACCGTGTATCCATGCAGGCCATCGGCTAGCGTTTTCTTCTCTATGTTCCGGGGCGCCGACGGTGGCGCCCCAGGCCAAAAGTGGCGTGACGCAGAATAGCTGTCTTGTGTAATCCAGATACTATTCGTCCCTGTGATAACAAAAAAATAACGATTCCCTCACAAGGACGGTCCCTAATGAAACGCCTATCCGTGTTGCTGTCAGCCGTACTGCTGCTGTGTTTCTCATCGTGGCTTGTCGCCGCGCCGATGCTGGAAGAAGTTTTCGTCACCGCGCAGAAGCGTGAGCAGAGCGCGCAGGATGTTCCCATTGCCATTACCGCCATGTCGGCAGAAGCCATGCGCGCCGCCGGCGTGACCGACATTGCCGACCTCACCGATATCAACCCCAGTATCAGTTTCGATGTGGGGCAAAGCTCGCAGAACTCCAGCCTGAAGATTCGCGGCATCGGCACCGTCGGCAACGGCCGCACCTTTGAAGGGGCGGTGGGCGTATTCATTGATGGCGTGTACCGCTCGCGCTCCGGCATGGCGCTGCAGGATATGAATGACATTGGCTCGCTGGAATTGCTGCGCGGGCCGCAAGGCACATTGTTTGGGAAAAACACCGTAGCGGGGGCCCTGTCGCTGAACAGCACGCGCCCCAACTTTGATGGCGTATCCGGCAATGCCGAAGTCTTGCTCGGCAACTACAACAAAGAGCTGATTTCGCTGGCGCTCAACCTGCCACTGACCGACCGTCACGCCCTACGAGTGTCGGCCATTTCCAATCGGCAGGATGGCTTTCTGCGCAGCCGCCAGCAGGACGGCCGCACCTATAATCAAACCGACCGCCTGAGCGCCAAAGTGCAGTGGCTGTTTGATATCAGCGATTCGCTGGAGTCTCACCTGATTCTCGATTACTCCACCGCCGATGCCGGTTGCTGCTGGGGCAGTGTGCAGGTGCTGAGCGGGCCGCTGACCGACGATCTGATCTACTATGCGAATCTGCGCGGGCTGGATTTCTACACCGACCGCAACGCGGAAGATCAGCGTCTGACCAATAACAATTCCCGCTCCTCCGAACTGCGTGACGACATGGGCCTGAGCTGGACCCTGAACTGGGCGCTGGAGAATATGGACATCAAGTCGGTGACCGGCTTGCGGCGCTTTAAAGACGAGCAGGTTAACGGCGACGCGGACTTTGGCCCGGCGCATATTCTGCAGTTGAACGAGCCCACGCAGATCGACTTCTTCTCGCAGGAAATTAACCTCTCCACCAGCTTTGGCCCGGTGGATCTGATTGCCGGTCTGTACTTCTCTAAAGAGGAGTACAGCAGCTACCGCAACTTTGTGGCCGATACCGACGCCAACAACTACGCCAGCTTCCGCACCACCATGGCTATTCCCGAGCTGCTCGGCCTGAGCGTGGATACCGCGCCGCTCTGTCGTCCGCCGGGGATGACCCTCGGCTGTACCACCTTGCTGAGCGGTTTGCTGGGGCCGTTGGGAATCGGTGCCTTTGACCTGTTTCCCGCCGGTGGCGAGAAAATCATTGAAGACAATTACTATCAGGATGCCACCAGTGCCGCTGCCTTTGTTCACGCGCAGGCAGACCTGGGGGCAGGCTGGACCGCCATTGCCGGTCTGCGCTACAGCCGCGATGAGAAAGAGGGCGGCTACGATCAGCTTTACTGGTATGACTCTCTGCTGTCGCGCCTGATCATCAACACCGGCTTGCTCGGCCCTGTACCGTCAGGCGATGCAAGTACACCACGAAACGCGCTGGACCTGTTCGGTATCTATAATTCGCCGAGCTTCTATGACGAGTATGAAAAGGGCGTCCTTACCAGCACTGCGTCGCTGCAGTACGCCTTCAATGACGATGTGATGACCTACCTCACCTACAGTCGCGGTTACAAATCCGGCGCCGTTAATCTGTTCCAGGAAGCCGCCAACTTCAACAACACCACCTATGCGCCCGAGTATGCGACCAGCTGGGAGCTGGGGCTGAAAAGCCGCTACTGGGATGGCCGCGCGCAAACCAATATTGCCCTGTTCGACACGGTGTATGAGAACCTGCAAATCAACTTCTTCAATGGCTTCAATTTCTTCACCCGCAACACCGGGGAAGCGATCTCACGCGGCATTGAACTGGAAAATACCGTGCAGCTCACCGACGCCCTGCGCGCCGAGCTGAGCGTCACCTGGCTGGAGGCCGAATTCTCCGATTTGGGTAACGCCCCCGATACCATTCAGCATCTCGACGGTCGGCAAACGCCGCGTGCGCCGGATCTTTCCGGGGTGATGGCACTGACCTACGAGCAGCCGCTCAGTCAGTCGCTGATGGCCTATGGCCGCGTGTCGGGTTCCTACAGTGGTGAGCACTGGGCCAGCCCCGACACCGCAGATGAGCCGACGCAGGGTCCGTATACTCTGTGGGATTTGAGTTTGGGGATGCGTTTTATGGGGCGGTTTGACTACGACCTGAGTCTGTTCTGTAAAAACTGTACTGACGTGACCTATCGCACTATCTATTTCGCGATGCCGGTGCAGGAGGGCTCGTATAATGCCTATCTCAACGAGCCGCGCCAGATGGGTGTCAGTCTGAAAGCGAGTTTCTGATAAGGCACACGGCGGGCTAACGCCGTGGTATCTGGCGGGGTTGCTTGACCCTCGCCAGCATCGTCGCCAACTCGCTGGCGCTCAGATCATCGCCCACGCCATGGCCCTGCACAAGGCTTGCGCCCATTGCCAGCGCCTCCTGAATATCTTGCTGGTTCTCAACGCCGGTCACGATGCAGCTCCACTGGTGGCGCTGAGCGGCTTCCACTGCCTGAGACAATTGCCGTTGCCGCACTTGCTTGTCGGTGAGACTGGTGCCGAGACGGGGCGGCAGGCGGATTTCACTGAGCATGTCGCAGCAGGTATCTCCCAAGCTGTCGGGGCTTTGATAGAAATTGCTCACCGCCAGATGAAAACCGTTGTCTACCAGTTGGCTCAGCGGTCTGATGTGCTGATAAAAATCATCGAGCAGGCGCGAGGGGAGAATCAGGGTCAGCCCGTCGGGGTTGTCGCCACTGTCGCGAAATACCCGCATCAGCGCGTCGACCAGAGCCGGGTCCTGCAGATCGTGAAGGCGCAGCGATATTGCCAGCGGCAGTGAATAGCCCGCGTTGCGAAGCTGCTGGCGGGCACGCAGGCTGCGAATCAGGTAGAACAGCAGGAAATTAAGGTGCTTGCCCCGCTCCTCCAGCGCATGCAAAAACTGCTCACCGTGCTGAGAGCCGAATTTGCTGCTGTGCCACAGCAGCTTGGTATCCAGGGCGTGAAGTTGACCGCTGGCGGCGTTCACCTGCGGTCGGTAGCGGAGCAGAAATTCCCTGTTCTCTACGCCATAAATGATGTCGTTAATACTGAAAGCCGGAATCATGCACCGTCGCTTTGGCTGTGCGGCAGTACTGTGCGAGGGGAATACCTGCACAGAGATCACGGCCACATGGCTAAGTCTCAAAATTTGCATATATGCGACTTAGAGGGTATCGCAATGCGGTACGCGGCCGCTACCCCGCGAAAGGGGGAGGGCGCAGTTTTTAACAAAATTCCTGCGGCAATATGTCATGGCTTGCAGATCAGGCCTGAGACACACTCTCTGCCCAATGTTATGACGGTGCACAAAGTCTGCGCCGCAACCACTGCATGGGAGAGAGCAATATGGAAGCCAAGGGCGTAGCAGCCATCGTAACCGGTGGAGCCTCCGGGCTGGGTGAGGGGGCCGCAAGAGCGCTGGCCGCTGCCGGGTGCAAGGTCGCGATTTTTGATCTTCAGGAAGCGCGTGGCCGTGAGGTGGCGGCCGAACTGGGTGGTCTGTTTGTGCGTTGCGATGTGTCCTCAGCCGAGAGTGCCGAAGCCGCTTTCGCCGCCGCGCGCGAGGCCCACGGCCCCTGCGGGATTGCCGTGAACTGCGCGGGGATCGCCCCCGGCTCGCGAATTCTTGGCAAGAACGGCCCCATGCCACTGGAAAACTTCGACAAGGTGATTCAGGTCAATCTGGTCGGCAGCTTTAACATTATGCGTCTGGCGGCCGCCGACATGGCGACCCGCGAGGCCAATGCCGACGGTGAGCGCGGTGTGATTGTCTCCACGGCCTCGGTGGCGGCGTTTGAAGGCCAGATCGGTCAGGTGGCGTACAGTGCTTCCAAAGGCGGCGTGGTCTCGATGACCCTGCAGGCGGCTCGTGAACTGGCGCGCGACGGCATTCGCGTGAATACCATTGCCCCCGGTCTGTTTATGACACCGATGATGGCGGGCTTTACACAGGACGTGCAGGACAGCCTCGCCGCCACACTGCCGTTCCCGCAGCGTTTGGGCAAGCCTTCTGAATACGGCCTGCTGGTCGAGCAGATTGTGAAGAACCCCATTCTTAACGGCGAAACCATTCGTCTGGACTGCGCGCTGCGCATGGCGCCCCGCTGATCAGGAGACAAGCCAATGACCGAGGTGAACCGAGAAGAACTGGAGATGTTCCGCGATATGCTGCTCAAAGTGATGGAGGCCGAAGTGGCTCCGCACTACGAGCAGTGGGACGAGCAGGGCATTATGCCCCGCGAGCTGTGGAATACCCTGGGCGACGCCGGGCTGCTCTGCGTCGACGTTGACGAAGACAACGGTGGCTGCGGCGTGCCCTTTGAATACTCCACGCTGGTGGCCGGTGAAATTGCCCGTCTAGGCTACGGCGCGCTGGCGACCAATGTGATGGTGCACTCCGATATTGTCGCGCCGTATATCAGCCACCTCGCCAACGAGGAACAGCGGCAATATTGGCTGCCCAAGATGGTCAGCGGCGAGGTGGTGGGCGCCATCGCCATGACCGAACCGGGCGCGGGCAGCGACCTGCAGGCCATGCGCACCAGCGCCAAAAAAGACGGCGACGACTATATTCTCAACGGCTCCAAAACCTTTATCACCAACGGCCAGCACGCCAATATGGTGATTGTGGCGGCGAAAACCGACCCCAACGCCGGTGCTCGCGGCATCAGCCTGTTTCTGGTCGATACCTCGCTGCCGGGTTTCCAGCGCGGTCGCAATCTCGGCAAAATCGGTCAGCACTGTGGCGATACCTCGGAGCTGTTCTTTGAAGATGTGCGCCTGCCTGCCTCCGCCTTGCTGGGCAGGGAAGGCGAGGGCTTCGCCTACCTGATGCAGGAACTGCCCCGCGAACGTCTGGTGATTGGCGTCATCGCCTGTGGCGCCGCGCGCGGTGTACTGGATTTGACCATCGACTACGCCAACGAGCGCGAGCTGTTCGGTCAGAAGCTCAAGCAATTGCAGAACACCCGCTTCCGCATCGCCGAAATGGAAACCGATGCGCAGGTGAATGCCGCCTTTGTTGAGCAGTGCGTGCAGCGCTATAAGCGCGGCGAACTGGATGCGGCGACCGCCTCCATGGCCAAATTCAGTGCCACCGAAATGCAGTGCCGGGTGGCCGACGGCTGTCTGCAACTGTTCGGCGGCTATGGTTACACCACCGAGTATCCGGTTTCCCGTGCCTTCACCGATGCCCGCGTACAGCGCATCTACGGCGGCACCTCGGAAGTGATGAAAGAAGTTATTGCGCGTTCTCTGCTGGGCCGAGGCTGAGCGGGCAATCCAATACGGAAAGAAAAGGAGTCATTAACATGACCGAGAACGTCGTTATTCTGGGCGCCGCCCGCACCGCCATGGGCGGCCTGATGGGCAGCCTGAGCACCGTACCGTCGCCGCAACTGGGCGCGGCGAGCATTGCCGCCGCCGTGCAGCGCGCCGGGCTAAAACCGGAGCAGGTACAGGAAGTGATTATGGGCTGCGTATTGCCCGCCGGCTTGGGACAGGCACCTGCCAGACAGGCCTCGCGCGGCGCCGGTCTGCCCGATGCCACGCCCTGTACTACCGTCAACAAAATGTGCGGTTCGGGGATGCAGGCGGTGATTGCGGCCCATGATTCCATTAAAGCGGGCAGCAACGGCGTAATGGTGGCCGGTGGGATGGAGAACATGAGTCTGGCGCCCTACCTGTTGCCCAAAGCCCGCGCCGGTATGCGTATGGGCCACGGCGAAGTTCTCGATTCCATGCTGTTCGACGGCCTGCAGGATGCCTACGAGGGCGGTCTGATGGGTGTCTTCGCCCAGCGCAGCGCTGACGATTACCAGATCAGCCGCGAAACCATGGACGACTTTGCCATCGCCTCGCTGAGCAAAGCCGTTGCTGCCATGGAAAGTGGCGCCTTCGACGATGAAATCGTCCCGGTAACCGTGTCCGGTCGCGGTGGCGACACCGTTGTCTGCGCCGACGAACAGCCGCCCAAGGCCAAGCCGGAAAAAATTCCCAGCCTCAAACCCGCCTTTGCCAAAGACGGCAGCGTGACCGCCGCCAACTCCAGCTCCATCAGTGATGGCGCCTCGGCACTGGTATTGGCCTCAGAAGGTGCGGCCACGGCGGCGGGCGTCACGCCCATTGCGCGTATCGTCGCTCACGCCAGCCACGCCCAATTGCCCGCCGAGTTCACCCTGGCGCCCATTGGCGCGATCAACAAAGTGCTCGAAAAGGCGGGTTGGAGCAAAGACGACGTCGACCTTTTCGAAATCAACGAAGCCTTCGCCGTGGTGACCCTGCTGGCGATACAGGAACTGGGCCTGGACGCTGACAAAGTCAACGTCCACGGCGGCGCCTGCGCCCTCGGTCACCCCATCGGTTCCTCGGGTTCGCGGATACTCGTCACCCTCATCCATGCCCTCAAACAGCGCGGCCTGAAACGCGGCATCGCCTCGCTGTGCATTGGCGGCGGGGAAGGCACCGCGGTTGCGATAGAGCTGCTCTAAGCACCGTCTATCCGGCGGTACGCCAACCGGTATCCCACACCCGAGAAGGCCTCTCATTGAGAGGCCTTTTTTTATGCGCGTATCCATACCCGTCTGAATGGCGTAATGACAGCCGCTGAAAATCCACTATATTTTTATGACGACAGACTTTATGCTCATTTAACGCGATACGCGGATAGCGGTATCGATTAAGCCGCAGTCAGTAACACCGCCACATAGGGAATTGAGGCAGAATGACAAAACGCCTACCTCAAAATTACAGCGCAAGGCCTCGTCTCGGGGCGCGTGCTGCTGGTGTCTTAAATAATTTCCCGATGTATTTGACCGCATTTTTCGAAGCAGCGCGGCGAACTGCCAGAATGCGTCTAGTATGTCTGTCGCCGAGAACTTATCGTGAGTGTTTCGCGGCATTTTTGGTGGTGAATTTTGGGGTTAGGATTTACTTTTTATTTAAGGGGGTTGCGGCGGGCGACATGATTGTCGTGACTTCCCGATAGTAATTATAATGAGGACGGTGTCTTCATTGGCAGGCTATTGGAACGATACTAATAAGGTTTGATGAATTAATTACTGAGATTCCGATGTCAGAAGATCTAGAACTCCATGAGATTGTTGATAACTATCTTCATAAGCTTGTTGCGCTTCATGAAGTTGTCCCCTATCAAATGGCCATGGCATCAGTTGTGGCCCAGGATTCAGCAAAAAAACACAAGGCATTCCTAGACGAGAAAGCAGAAAAAATTGAAGAGACCGAAGGAAGTACTTCATATAAGCTCGACTTCAAAGATGTAAAACGATCTTCAAGGCTCGGACATCGTAGCGATCGAGCAAAGACAGTTTTAGAATTGCTTCCTAGGAATTTTGTGGTCTCGTTCGTCTCTGAATACGATTCTTACTTGGGTAAATTAATTACCCAGATACTTAGATATAAGCCAGAAATTATCAATTCTGAAGAAAAAAACATATCCCTTTCTGAGTTGGTAAACCTTGGAAGCGTGAATGCCGCGCGAGAAAAAATATTTGCAAAGGAGGTGGAGTCTATTCTGAGATCTAGTCATTCCGATCAGTTTTTATGGATGGAAAGAGTTTTTTCTATTCCATTGACCAAAGGACTTGAGTCGTGGCCGTCATTTATTGAGTTGACGGAGAGAAGAAATCTGTTTGTTCACTGCGACGGAGTGGTATCAGATCAATATATTAATGTCTGCAAGAATAATAAAGTGGTTTTAGGTAGTGATATTTGTGTAAGAAAAAAATTAAAGGTCGACAAAAAATACCTTCGGCAATCGTTTGAGGTGTTGTATGAAATAGGGCTTAAACTTTCTCAAGTACTTTGGCGAAAGCTTAGCCCTGCCGATATAAAAAAAGCTGAATCAAGTCTCTCTCATTTTACATATGAACTTTTGATTGAAGAAAACTATCGGCTAGCAAAAAATCTTTTAGATTTTGCTTGCTGCACACTTAAGAAGTGGGGGTCTGAAGGGGATAGATTAGTTTACGTTGTTAATCGAGCGCTCGCTTACAAATTCTCCGGAGATAATGATCGCTGTCAAGAAATACTTGATACTGAAGACTGGTCGGCTTGTGGTGATAATTACAATTTGTGTGTATCAGTATTAAGAGACGACTTTGATGACGCAAAGAAATTGATGTTGAGAATAGGAAGTTCTGGCAGTGTTTCTGAAGTGGATTATGCTGAGTGGCCTTGTTTTAAGGAATTCCGGTCCACCGCAGAGTTTGCAGAAGCCTTCAATGAGGTCTTTGGTTACCCCCCAAAATCAATAGAGCAAATTGATAAAGAAGATGTGCCTGATAGTGAGGATGTTAACGAAGAGCCATTGCCGTCATCAGATGACGGCCTAGAAGAAACTCTCAATCACCCGGATTTAGAAAATGAAAAAGTCTAACAAATGTAAGCTTTCTGACAAATTACTCGCTGTGCTTGCAATTTGCCGCAGCTACAGACGTTAGCTCCATAAAGGGGTACCACCGATACCATGGAAAAAGGACAAGCACTTAATCTTCTAACAGGGGCCTTAGCGGAGATATCGGACAGTCGAGGATTCGCCAGAACTGACGACTTCTCTGGACTTCGCGAGGTCGATGCAAAGATCCGAGAGGTGCGCATGATCCTAGAAGGTATCGAGGGGCTACCGGCATCATTGCTCGGCTCGATGTCCAACGACCTCGATTTCCAAGCAAACAGTCGACGTGTAAGGCTAGAGGCCTTGGCGGGCTATGTTAAGAGTGCAATCAAATTCACTGACACCGGCGCTTTCGAGAAGCCTAAAAAAATCATCCATGGCCCCCCAGATTTTTCTGCGCTGACGTCGTCGTTGCCAGGGCTTACAGAAGAAATCAATAGACGCTGGCTTGAGGCCCAAAAGTGCGTTCACGTAGAGGCCTTTACCTCTGCCGTCATTCTTATGGGTAGCATCTTGGAGGGCTTATTGCTCGCTAGAGCTCAACTCTCGGCGTCTATTGCTTACCAGTCACGTCGAGCTCCGAAAGACAAGAATGGTAAAGCAATCGCAATTCCAGATTGGACCCTTAACGCGCTAATTGATGTTGCGACTGATGTGGGCTGGATCAAAACGGATAGGGGAAAGTTTGGTCATGCACTGCGTGAGTCCCGAAACGTCGTACATCCGTGGCAAGCAGTGTCAATTCGTGCAGACTTCGATGGGGCAACTTGCCGAACATCCTGGCAAGTGCTGGATGCATCTGTGTCTGATTTGCTGAGGTCAGTGTGAGTATAAATAACAAGTTGTGGCAGTTCCCACCTTGCGGCGCCGGGGAACCTCGCCCCAAGTAGTAGACGCTTATCTCAATTAGTTGGACTTCCCCAAGTTATTTACTTACCACGAGCGCTCTTTATGTTCCCCAACTTCCACTACACCACCGAGCTGGATATCAACGCCGATGCCGAGGCGGTCTATGCCGCGATTGCGGATTTCAACAGTTACTCCCAATGGAATCCCTGGTTGATTAAGGCCAGCGGTGTGTGTGCTGAGGGAGAGCTGGTTGATGTAACCGTACGCCTTGGACGACGGGTGATGTCGGTGCAGCACAAGGTACTGGAGGCTGTGCCAGGCAGACTTCTGCGCTGGTGTGATCTGGGCTGGTTTACCAAGGCCGCTTACGGCGAGCGCTGTCGGACGATTGAGCCACTGGCAACGGGCGGTGTGCGCTACCGCAATGAGCTGCCGGTGACCGGGCCTCTGGCATGGCTGGCGCACTTGTTTACGGGACGGGCATTGCAGCAGGGTATGCAGGCAGAAAACGAGGCGCTGAAGCGTTTTGTGGAGTCGGGTGGGTCGACTCCAGAGGCTTAGCTTGAGGTTTTATCGCTCGGGGCTCGGTCGGTTCTGCTAGGATCATCTGTTGTGGGTTTGGCTTTGAGTGACGTCCCTTAACTATGTTGGATTTTGAGATTTACGCGCCGATCTCGGTGCCGGTGAGCTGGCAGTCGGAGCGGGTGGTGGATAACGATCAACGTTATCGCTTGTTGAAAAAGCGGCTGGCGGAGTTTGCCTCGGTCACCGTCAGCGAAAACCCCTGGCCGATGGGTTATGGCTCGCTTGAACATGATAATTTCCCCCTGATTTATCAGCCTTCGGCAGTGGTGACCATTGCCGGATTGTCGGCTGAGCCGGATGTGCGAGAGGCGTGTTTGTATGTTTACGACAATTGTCTGGCGGTATTGCATGTGCGCCTGTCGGTGGTGGCGGATCTGGCCGAGATTGACGATCTGGAGATTACCCAGCGCATAGAGGCGCTGTCGCAGCAGCATGTGTCACCCTTGTTGCGGGCCCTGTATCGCGCCAAGCCCGAGGCACCCTTGATTGATCCGCGTGCCTACCGGTTTTTTGACAGCGACGAGGACGCGCTGTGTCACGGCAAGCCGCACTGGGTTGCCAGAATGCTGAGCTGTGCCGAGGCATTAAGCCCGGAGCATTACCTGCCCTGGCTGCAGAGCGTGGACGAGCAAAGCGAATACCTGTTGTTAGGTTCGGGCAACTCCCTGCTGACCGACGCGGCGTATTTTTCGGATGTGCATCGCATTATGGTGGTGGCGCAGTTTCATGCGGCGCTGATGGGGCGTATTGAAGAGATGCTGAAAGAAAACCTGCGCCGCTATAACAGCAACTATTACGAGGACGGCGAGCACACGCCGTTGAGTGCCTTCTTTGCCAACCAGCAGTACCGCAACGATCACATTGAATACATCAATATTCAGGTGTCGGCGGCGATGGCGGGCGTACAGGGGCGGCGGCGCGAGCTGCTGCAACAGTTCAGCGCGGCCTGGGGCTTCGACGCGCAGCGGGAGCGGCTCAGCCAATTGACGACGCTGGCGCAGGCGCGCCTCGACCGTCTGCTGCAAAACAAACTCCGTCAGCAAAACCGCAGTATTCAAACCTTATTGGCCTTTCTGGGTTCCCTCGGACTGGTCAGCCTGATCGTGGATTTGATTGCGGTGGGCGGCGAGGTCAGTCACGACGAAACGGTGGGTCTGCTGGATCTGATCCAGGCGGTGTCGGCGGAACACCTGCTGGGCTTTACTGTTATAGTGGTGCTGTTTCTCACTCTGTATTTCTATCGTAATCATGAGTAAGCGCATTCGATTCACTGTGATTTTCTCCTCGCCGGCCTTTCCCTACGAGGCGGTGCTGGATTGGCTTGGCCCCAAATTAGGCGAGGCGTTTTCCGGCGCCTGTTGCGAAGCCATCGACGGCTTTTGGTCGGCAGACGGCGAGGAGGACAAGGCGCAGTTTCTGCCGGGGCAACATGAGGAGGGAATGCGGGTGCTGGTGTCGGTGACCCCCGAGCGGCGCGAGGCCGCGCTGTTTGAGTTACAGACCCTGTTGCAGGCGATGAAAGACGCGCTGGACCTGCCGCTGCAATGGATTCATGTTGAAGAGGAAGAGGTGATCGCCCGGCATTTCAGGCTGGCGTGAGTCCGAAGCCCGAAGCCGCCATCATTCCGCAGACGACCTGTCAGGGCCGCCCGCGCCTTGGTCGTGATGGGGCTTATAGCGGCGAGCGTATCTGCCCTCGCGTCATCGGCAACACATCCAACAGAAAATCGCGGTGCGCTTTCACCGCCCGCGAAAGTTGCTCAGCAGGAATGCGGTCGGCAGTGTCTTCCTCGGTGTGGTAGTGCGGCGTTGCCATCGTCAGGTTCACGCTGGGCACCCCGAGTTCGCCCATTGCACCTTCCAAATCGCCATTCGCAGTCACCGAGGGAACGGTTGGTAACACCACGGTCAGCGGCGTGAATTTAAGAATATGCGGCATGAATTTGCGGATAAGCGCCGGATGCGCGGTGGTGAATAGCGCGCGTTCCTCGTCGCCGGGACGTTCCAGTACCAGCCCGAGCATGTCGATAATGCCGGTGGTGCCGAGGTGCTCTTCGCCTTTGGCGGCCAGGTGGTCGAGGTTCATAAACAATTCCAGCTCATCGACCGGGTGCTGGTTTTTCTCCAGCCATTGATTGACGCCGCCATAGGGATAGCCTGCGTCGTGGCCGGTCACCCCGAGAAACAGCATATCCCGTGGCCGTTCGGCCTGCGTCAGTGCGGCAAAGTATTCCGCCAGTCCGATCAGCCCGGCCACGCCAGTGGCGTTGTCCAGGGCACCGGCGAACCAGGCATCGTAATGGGCGGTGACGAGAATGGTGCCGCTCAATTCTCCGGAGCCGGGCAGGCGACCGATCACATCATGGGTAGTGCCGTTAACGTGTCGGGCGTCGAGTTGCCAGGAAATCGAGCCGCCGTCTCGCGCTGCCCGGCGAAGCCTCGCCAGATCCTGCGCCCCAAGCTGGAAGGCGGGAATGGCGTTGTCGTCCAGCAAGTTGCTGCCGGAACTGGTGGGGCGGATCAGGTTGTCTGGGGCGTCTGAGCTGACAAACATGGCAACGGCGCCCAGCTCGGCGGCCCGGTGGTAGGTATTGGGGTAGGTGGCAAAGACGTTGAGCAAGGCCCGCCCGGTGACCACCACGGCTTTACCGCTGATATCGCGTGCCATCAGTTCCAGCTCGGTGCCCAATCCCACATCAACCAGTTCGGCGGTGCCGGTGCCGCCACGGGTTGACCACACGGGAAAGCTGTCGATCTCCACGGGAACCCCGTCTTCGATGAGCTGCACCTGCCAGTCATCCAGCTGCCACTTTCGGAAACTGTAGGGATCGATTTCCGTCTCCAGCCCGGCGTCCTCTAGCGCTTTTGCCAGCCACTCGGTGGCCAGACGCTCTTCGGGATAGCCCGCCCAGCGGGGTTCGTAGCTGGTCAGTTCCTGTACCCAGTTGTGCAGGCGTACGGGGTGCATCGGCTCTGTGGGCAGCAGTACATCGCTGCCGCCGCCGTCATTATCGCCACCGGCGGATTGAGACTGGCTGTCGCCGCCGCAGCCTGCGAGCAGGCTCAGCAACAGTGACAGCGCGAAAATACGGGGGAGGGTGAATACGGTGTTCATCAGTAAAATCTCTCGAGAATCCAATCGGCGATGGAGCCAGCGGCCATATCTGCGGTGGGCGAATGGGCGGCGGGCCAGCGGTAGTAATCGACGTCGTAGCCGTTGTCGCGGTAGGTCGCTACCAGTTGTTCGGCATAGGGCAGGTGGGCAACCAGATCGAAAATGCCGACATCGATGCGGATGGGAACATCAAAACGCATGGGCAAATGACGCACATCGTCGGCCGCCAGTGCGCGGCGTATTTCGGCGGCGGCTTCGTCGCCACGGGGTCCTTTGAGCTCGGTAGGGGGCAGACCACCCCAGGATTCCGGTCGCGACAAATCGCCGAGGCACAGGCGCTCCAGATCGGGCCAGAGCGCCAGCGCCCGTTCTGACAGGCCACCTTCTTCCAGCAGCAGACGTTTGAAATCGGGGTCGACAGTGGCAATGCCGTGGGCGACCAGCGCGGCCAGGGCGACGGCTTCGTTAATTCCCAGACCGGTGATGGGCAGTGCTTCGGCGATCAATACCAGATTTTCCAGTTGGGTGACCGGGGTGACCGAGACTACACCCGCCAGCGTCAGATCGCGGGCTTCGGGGTGCAGGCGGCTGCCACTGTTGAGGGCGGCTACACCGCCTTCCGAGTGTCCCGCGGCCACCCAGTAATCGCCCACTTCATCCCAGTGGCCCGCCACCGCCGACGCCATGTCGCGCATGGCCTGCGCCAGTGAGTCGCCGCGAAGATAGGGGTGCGGGCCTGACTCGCCAAGCCCTTCATAATCGGGGCGGGCAACAACCACGCCCCTGCTCAGCAGCTTGCGGGCGATTTCGTCGCCCTGCTGTATTTTCTGCAACTCGGTCGAGTCGGCAGAGGCGTGGGAAGGCGCGCAGGCATCGGCGGCACCGGTCGTCATGTGCCCGTAGATCACCAGCGGCCATTCACCCTCGGCGAATTGCGGCTGCTCGGGGAGCATCACCAGGCCTGATGCCAACGCGGGATTACCCAATACATCCACGGTGGTGTAGCGCACGAACAGCGTACGCGCCGCGCCGTCGAGGCGGAGGAAGTCGTCGGCCTCGTGGGTTTCGACCAGGGTGCCGGGCTCATAAAACTGCCAACCTTTGGCCGACACCGGCGGCACTTCCGCCTGGGGAGTATCGGGAATCAATGGCGGCGGGCCTTCACGGTCGGGCTCCGATGGCGAGGGTGCCGTATCGTTGCCTGCGGCTCCGCCACCGCCACCGCAGGCGGCCAGCAGCAGAAACAGGCCGATAATAAGCTGCTTGTTCATGGTCTCTCCTGTCACACAATCGCTCGCTGCAAGGTTTTACAGGCGAGCGCCACCCGCGACGCATAGCGCCGATGTGCGATGTCGGGTGTATCAAGGGGGCGCGTTAGCGCGGTCTTATTGCTGTGGCGTGTTGCCGCTTATGGCGCGACAGATAATCGTTGCCACACCGCCGCGGGAGCGGCTGAAAAGACGGGGATGAATGGATTCTCTCTCATCATTTTTTATGGTCTCGGGCATCTTTTTATAATGTTGCCTACGGTGCCGCCTCAACGTAGTATCCCGCTTGTATGAAATGACGGTCTTTGTATAAAACTGGCGATAATGGCTTCATCGCAAAACGATAATAACAACAAGATTGCGCACCCTGCGGAAGCGGGCGTCACGATCTATTACTGGTCGTGCAGCCTGGTGTTGCTCGCGCCCTCGCTGTTGCTGGACCGCCCCGCCAGCCCGCTCTGCGCCACCCTCAGAATCGCCTGTAACGAGCCCTATACGATTGAAGTGGAGGGCAAAACCCTACAGACCCGCGCCTCACTGGTGGCGCCCCGTGCCGGGCGTAAACGCGTCACGGCGGTGAACAGTGATATCGCGCTGTTTTATATTCCCATTGATATGCCCGAGTACGCCGCGCTGAAGAAAAAGCTCGGTAAACAGAAGATCATCGATCTGCCCTTTGACGATGTAGAGGCCTTTGTGCCGACGATCCGCAAAGCCATGGTCGAGACGCTGTCACCGGAAGCGATCAAGGGTTTGGTGAAGGATGTGGTCAGGGCGATTACCGGCGAGACCGGTGAGGTCAGCGTACCCGTGGATAATCGCATTGTTCGGGCCAGAGAAATTCTCGACGACACGCCGCTGAATGAAGTCCGGCTGGAGTCACTGGCCGAGCAGGTGCATCTGTCGCCGTCGCGGCTGCGAGAGCTGTTCAAAAAGCAGACGGGATTCACCATTGGTCAGTACGCTCGCTGGCGCGCGGTGTGGCGGGCGTCGTTGCTTTGGCAGCGCGGTTTGAAATTTACCGACCTCGCTCTGGAGGCCGGTTTTCACGATCTGGCGCATGTCGACCGGGCATTCACAGAAATCTTCGGGATGAATCCCTCGAAGGTAATTGATGCGGCGTTTGTGCGGCTGGTGAACTGTGAGGCCGACGACGATACACCGCGAGAACATACGGCTTCCTGAATCGCCGCGACAATGTAGCAAGCCCTCGCGTTGCAAGGCGCTGTTATTGGCGTAAAAATCTTAGCTTCTTCTCAGGGTGATACCGTCAATGGAAAAGCCTTTTTCTCTCGTTGAGCGAGCGCGCAGTTTCCGCTATGCCTTCAGCGGTCTTGCTGAGCTGCTGCGCAGTCAGCACAACGCCCGTGTTCATCTCTTCGCGTCCCTGCTGGTGGTCATCGTCGGCCTGAGCCTTGGCGTGACGCGTATGGAGTGGTGCGCGCTGCTGTTGGCGATGATGCTGGTCTGGATTGCCGAGGCGTTGAATACCGCACTGGAGTTTCTCTGCAACCTAGTCTCAGCGGACTTTCACCCTTTGATAAAAAAATCCAAAGATGTGGCCGCCGCATCGGTACTGATCAGCGCCGCAGGCGCGTTTGTGATTGGCGTGCTGATTTTTCTGCCTTACCTGCTGACCTGAGGATAGGTATTCACGGGAATTGATCGCCTCGTCTTGATCTCTGAGCCGCAGCCGGTAGGGTGGAGGTTCACGGAACGAGAAAACGGAGGCGGTTGTGCTGGAGCAACTGCAACGCCGATTGGGGCTGCAGACAATACCGGGGGTGTTTTTTACCTCGGCGGGCATCGCCCTGATATTTGCGGTGATGGCCGTGCTGTACGGCGCGGAGCTTGCCGAGCGCTTTGGCCAGATCGCTGGCTGGGTCGCTCAAAACCTCGGCTGGTTTTATATCTTCTCGGTGAGTGCCTTGCTGGTTTTCCTGCTGGGTCTGGCTGTCAGCCGCTTCGGGAATATCCGTCTGGGGGCGGATGACAGCCATCCCGACTATTCGAACCTGACTTGGTTCACCATGCTGTTTGCCGCCGGAATCGGCACTATTCTGATGTTCTGGGGCGTGGCCGAGCCGGTGTCGCATTTTGCGCAGCCTCCCTTCGAGGGTGTCGAACCCTACTCCGAACGGGCGGCAGGCGATGCCATGACCATTGCCCTGTACCACTTTGGTTTGCACACCTGGACGATTTTTGCGATGCCGGGCTTGGCGATCGGCTATTTTGCCTATCGCCACGATTTGCCGATGCGAATCAGCAGTCTGTTTTACCCCATTCTTGGCGCGCGCACGTTCGGGCCGTTGGGCTGGGCGATTGATGTGATTGCGGTACTGGGCACTTTGTTCGGGGTGGCGACGTCGCTGGGGCTGGGTACCCTGCAGTTAAACAGCGGTCTGCATTACCTGTTTGGCACGCCGGTGACGGGCTGGGTGCAGGTGCTGCTCATTGTGGTGATCAGCAGTATCGCGGCGACCTCTGTGGCATTGGGCCTGGATAAGGGGGTACGCCGCTTGTCGCAGCTTAATGTGGTGCTGGCGATGGCTCTGCTGGGTTTTGTGCTGGTGGTGGGGCCTTCGGTGTTTATTGCCGAGGGCATGGTGCAAAGCGTGGGTGAGTACCTTAATGCTTTGCCATGGCTATCATTCTGGACAGAGACCTTCAACGATTCAGACTGGCAGCGGCGCTGGACGCTGTTCTACTGGGCCTGGACCATTTCATGGGCGCCCTACGTGGGGATTTTCATTGCGCGAATCTCCAGAGGACGCACCATTCGGGAGTTTATTGCCGGGGTGCTGTTTGCACCGACTGCCTTCACCTTGATCTGGTTTGGCATCTTCGGACTGTCGGCGATCCATGTGGAAATGGGCGGCCAGATTGGATTGGCTGAGCAGGTACAGCAGGACCCGTCAGTCGCGATTTTTGCCTTTTTGGAACGCTTTCCGCTGGCGGCGTTTTCCTCGGCATTGAGCGTGGTAATCATCGTCATTTTCTTCACGACGTCCTCAGACTCTGCCTCACTGGTGATCGATATGTTAACCCGCCGTGACGACCAGCCTTCGCTGGTACGGCAGCGCATTTTCTGGGCGGCAGCGCAGGGGATGATTGCGGCAACACTGTTGCTCGCGGGTGGACTGGATGCGCTGCAGAATGTCATTACCACATTGGGACTGCCGTTCTGTATTTTGCTGGTTTTTATGGCGGTAGCGCTGTTCAGAGCCTTACACGCGGATTATCGCGGTTACAGCATGGATGAGTTGGTCAAAGGGCGGGCTTTTCCTGAAGTCGAAGCCGAAGCTGAATCCAAACAGGAGAACGACTATGTATCGGAAACTGTTGATCGCCATTGATCCGGACGACGATGGTGAAGCAAAACGGGCGTTGGAGGCGGCAATGACGCTGCTCGACGACGACGGAGAACTGCACCTGGCCAGTGCCTACAACCCCGGCGGGGGCGGCTTTTTTCCCCATGTCACCGAGGAGTCACCGGAGGACAAAGAGGCTGAGGTGAGAAGCACGCTCGACTTGCTGGTGCGCAAATACCTGCCCATTAACCGCAGTGCCAGTCTCCACGCGCTGGCGGGCAGCGCTGGCGAGAAGTTGGTTGATTTGGCGGGGCAGTTGGGCGCCGATCTGATTATGCTCGTGTCTCGTGGCACGAGCGCACACTGGCCGCTGCGCAAAGCGACGGTTGAGTACGTCTCGGTGAATGCGCCTTGCGCCGTGATTGTGCTGCCCTCTGTTCAGAAAGCAGAGCCTCCGGCTGCCGACGATGCAACAGTGTAGTCCTCCTTGTTTGCCAGTCATCGAGCCCTGTCGGCAGCAAATACTTTGTGACGATATCTTGATCTGACGCGGTTCGCCCGGTGGTAGGCGGCGCTATGCTTTCTGCTGTTGCTGATTTGCAGAGCGGGAGAGTGTCATGCGGGCCTTATCACCGGGATTACAGCGCCTTGCCCTTTTTACGGCCGGCGTGATGGCGGTCTCGGTAGCCTATTATCTCTATGCCTATTTCCACTACACGCCGGTTAAAGAAAGCGAGACCTTTCTTGCGGAAATAGGAGAGGCCTTCGGTGAACTGGGCCTGTGGTTGCTGTGCTTTATCTACCTGAGGACCGCTGCGAAACTGACGCTGGGCAAAGGCGCCATCGCGCGCCGACTGCTGCCCGACTACTCACCAGCAGTGAATCTGAGCCCTCTGGCGCAAGCCATACGCTTTCTCGATCGCACGCATATCTACGTCGGTATTACCGCTGTGGCGGCCATCCTGCTGCACATTGCACTGATGGGGGTTCCCATGGAGATACTGTTTTTCCCCGCAGTGCTGGCGCTGGTGGTATGGCAGGGACTGTTTGGCCTGTTTATTACCTGGCGATACACCCCCACACAAATCAGAAAATTCTCCTACCTTGTTCACGCCCAGTTATTCACCGGTGTCATGATTGGCATTTTCGCCTATCTGGGGCATTTGCTGATCGATTAGCAAATACCGGAATTTCTCTGTGCTAGATTGGTCGACAGATCTAACTGTGCGATTAAGTCCGGAGAGCGCTTGAAGACCGCCGCGATAGTTTTACTGCTTGTTGTTGCCGCGTCAGTGGCAGATGCCCGTGTGGTGGAGATCCGCTCCGGCAGCATCGAGGGAACGACGCATGACGGTGTCGACCGATACCTGGGCGTGCCTTACGCCGCCCCGCCGGTAGGTGAGCGACGCTGGCGTGCGCCGGTTCCGGCAGAGCGCTGGGTGGGCGTACGACCCGCGAAGCGACCTGCACCTGCCTGTGCCCAAATCGGAAATTTCTATGCGAGCGCTGACGAGAGCACATTTGAACAGGTTTATGGCTCGGAAGACTGCCTGTATCTGAATGTGTGGGCGCCTGAGGCCGACGGACAGCGCCGCCCGGTGCTGCTGTTCTTTCACGGGGGTTCGGGCATCTTTGGCAATGCGGCGCATCCACTCTACGATGGCGAGCGTTTGGCCCGGGAACTCGACGCGGTAGTGGTGACCGCAAACTATCGGCTGGGCGTGTTGGGCTCACTGCAAAGTCCGGCTTTGCAGACCGGCGACCCGGCGGAAGACGCCGGCAGCTTCTATTTGCTGGATATGATTCGGGTGCTGGACTGGCTGCATGAAAACTGTTCGGCATTCGCCTGTGATGAAAACCGGCTGACCATTTCAGGGCAGTCGGCCGGTGCCGTTTCCGTGTTGGCGCTGTTGCGGTCGCCCTTGGCCGCAGGCAAGTTTCACGGTGCGATCAGCTTCTCCGGCCTGCCATTTTCCTCGTCGAGCAATCAGGCTCAAGAGCGCACCGGAGGCTTTGTCGCAGAGTTGCTTATCGACAATGGCGATGCACAGAGCCGGAGAGCGGCTCGGAAGAAATGGGCGGCGATGTCTGCTGAGGCGCGGCGGCAGTACTTGTATCATCAATCCGCAGAAGTGTTGCTGGAGGCATCCGGCTACGGCCTGGTGCCCTTGCCGCTTGCCGACGGACATGTGCTGATGAGCAAGGACAAGGCCGATGGCATCGGCGCCGAGGTGGTCAGTCATGTACCGCTGATGATCGGCAAGGTGCGCAACGAAATGAGCACCCTGATTCGCATTAAAGGGAAGGGACGAAGCCCGGAAAAGTTGTGGCCGCTGTTTAACGGAGAGCCCCGTGAGGAAACGGTGAATCAGGCGCTGGGACTGTGGAACGGCCCGATACGCAATATCAGCATTGCGCTTGCAGAAAGCGCTGTCAGGAAGAAACTGCGCAGTGTCGAGCAGGAGTATTCAGAGAGGCTTCCCGCCGTGTATGCCTATCGCTTTGTCTGGGAGAACTACCCCAATCCCTGGAAAGTCGATTTCGGTGCGTTTCACAGTCTGGATATCCCGTTCATCTTCGGGAATTTCATTAATGACCGAGAGATGTATATGCGATTTGCCTGGACGCCGGAAAACCGGCGGGAGCGCGAAGCCTTGCATAAGGTCATGGCGACTAGGCTCAAGGCCTTTGTGCATACCGGGGACCCGAATCGCGCTGATTCCAACTTGCCGTACTGGCAAGCGAGGGGCAGCGGTGACTACACCGAATGTTGGGGCTGTGGGGAGTAAATCTGCGGGGGGCGACGAGGCGGTGCTGGCCGCTCAATGGTCCTGCTTGCGGTAGCTCAGCGGGCTGAGTCCGGTCCAGTTTTTAAAGGCGCGGGAGAAGGCCCCCGGCTCGGCAAAGCCCAGTCGGGTGGAGATATCGGCGACGCTGAGGTTTTGTTTGGTGAGCATGACAATGGCCTGATCGCGGCGCAGATTGTCTTTGATCTTCTGGTAGGAATTTCCTTCTGACTTGAGCTTGCGGCACAGGGTGTAAGACGTCATGTGCATATGCTCGGCGACCCAGGCGAGAGTGGGCAGCCGGGCTTCGTCCTGAGCCTCCAGCAATTGCCGAATCTGTGTGCTGAGGCTGTTGTCCTCGTCGGTCCAGATCAGCAGGTCGCGGGGCGAGTTGAGCACGAACTCATTGATCTCTGCGGCGCTGCGAGTCACCGGCATGCTCATGTAGTTCTTGCTGAAGAACAGGCTGTTACGCTCCCGGTCGAAGTGGCATTCGCAGGGAAATACAAAGCGGTATTCATCGAAATGTGAGGGCAGGCTGTGCTGGAAGGTCGCCTGGCTGAGTACGATTTTGCGACCGATCATCCAGCCGATCAGTCGGTGCCAGACCATCAGCAGCCACTCCACGAGAAAGCTGTCGGGATCGAGTTCGGGGTGTCGGTGTTCCAGACTCAGCTCTACTTCGTCGTTGTGGTAGCGCAGGGAGAAACGCAGGTCATCAGAAAACAGGCCGTAGGCGCGAATGCTCTGGCGCAGCACCTCGCTCATATTGGGCGCGTGGACGACCAGTGCGCCCATCAAATGAAAGTGGCCGACGCGGCAGGGATGGCTGCTGCGGCCCATAAATTCGTCGTCGAGGACTTTCCAGCAGAGCCGGAACAGGCGAATAAACTGGTCGGTGGGAATCCGCGCTTTGGGCTGATGCAGCAATTGCGGGTCGATACCGCGCTCCCGCAACAGGCTGTCGCAGTCGAGGCCGCGCTGTGTCATGCCCCAGACAACGGCACGAGCGTAGTGCGATGAGAAGGTGAGATGCTTCATGAACCCGGCCGGCGCAAAACTTGTCAAATTATCTGCTGCAACTTGTCATTCTGTTGCCCGGGAGCATTGCTTACCCTGACGCTTTCTCTCCCGCGGCAACATTCTCGCGCTGCGGCAACAATAGTTATAACGACCCCGACTAGATACAGGCAGAACTATGAAAGCGACCAGCTACCAGGATTTCGCAGACGGCTTTTCTGTGGATCAGATCATACAGAATTTCGTGGGCAATTTTAACGACGGTATTAATGGCTGTGTGGAGTTATGCGACCGATGGGCGGATGACAAGGCCCGCATTGCGCTGCGTTACGAGCGTATTGACGGCAGCAGGGGAGAGCTGAGTTTTGCTGAGCTTCAGCGTCGTTCGGCGCAGTTTGCCAACTATTTGACCAGCCTGGGCATTGGTCGGGGTGACCGGGTAGCGGGCTTGTTGCCGCGTACCCCAGAGCTGCTGATTTGTGTCATGGGCGCGCTGCGTGCCGGGGCGGTATACCAGCCGCTGTTTACCGCATTCGGTGCCGGGGCTATTGAGTATCGACTGCAAAAAGCCGGTACCAAGCTGGTGGTGACCAACACCGAGCAGTGGCCGAAACTCAGTGAGGTGGCCGAGCTGCCCGATACGCTGCTGCTGGCGGAGGCCGACGCAGCGGAGGCGGCGCAGGCCGGTGCGCTATTTTACCCGTCACTGGATGCCCAATCCGAGGTGTTTGAGCCGGTGCTGCTGGGCGAGGATGATCCCTTCCTGCAAATGTTTACTTCCGGCACGACGGGCAAGGCCAAAGGGGTCGCCGTACCACTGAAGGCGCTGATGGCCTTCTACATGTACATGCATTATGCCGTGGGCTTGCGCCAGAGTGACCGCTTCTGGAATGTGGCGGATCCCGGCTGGGCCTACGGGCTTTACTACGGCATTGTCGGGCCGCTGTTGCTGGGCTGTACCACCCACTTTAACGAGGCCGGATTTACCGCCGAGAATACGCTGGAGTTTCTGCGTCGCAATCAGATCAACAACCTGGCGGCGGCCCCCACCGCTTATCGGTTGCTGATGGCGAATGAAGAGCTGATCGCCCAGTATCCGGAGATTTCTCTGGATCGGGCCAGCAGTGCCGGAGAACCGCTGAACCCGGAAGTGGTGAGCTGGATGCGCCGCCTGTTCGATTGTCAGGTGTACGACCAGTACGGCCAGACTGAAACCGGCATGACGTCCGGCAATTTCCACGAGCTGGAGCACCCCTTTCGCGACGCGAGCATGGGTTACGCGATTCCCGGCTACCGCCTGGTGGCGCTGGACAGTGACTTCAATGAGGTGGGCGCGGGAGAGACCGGGGAGCTGGCGGTGGATATGGAGCAGTCACCGCTGTTCTTCTTTCCGGGCTATCTGGGTGGTGAGAAAAAACCGTATCACGGCAAATACTATTTAACCGGCGATCTGGTGGTCAGCAACGGCGACGGTTCGCACTCATACACCGGGCGCGACGACGACATTATCGCGTCGGCGGGCTACCGCATCGGGCCTGCCGAGGTGGAAAGCAGTCTGCTGGAACACGAGGCGGTAATCGAGAGCGGTGTGGTCGGCAAACCCCACCCCAAGCGTGGCACCATTGTGAAGGCCTATGTGGTATTGGGCGATGCCCATGAGCCCACACCAGAAATGATTGAGCGCCTGCAACACCATGTCCGCCAGCGCCTGTCCACGCACTCCTATCCCCGTGAGATCGCGTTTGTCGAGGAACTGCCGAAGACCTCCAGCGGCAAGATCCAGCGCTTTGTCCTGCGTCAGCGTGCGGAAGAGGAAGCCCGCAACGGCGACTAAGTGCACCGTTGCGGCAGTGTATCAGTCTGCGATTTGTCCGGGCGTGAGCAGGTAGTGGCCCACAAACCACTCCTTGCCGCCGTCATAGGCAAACAGCTCGGCGCAGGCAAGCAGGAACATGCGCCAGCGATTGAGCTGCACCCGAGGGTTGGGCGCATCGGCCAAGACCTTCAGGGCCTCGCTGCGTTGACTGTCCAGCTTCTCCAGCCAGGCTTCCAGCGTTTTGGCGTAGTGCACGCCATTGACTCGCCAGCTATCGACGATGCGCATATGCTCGGAGAAATGCATCAGGGTGTCGAAGGCGGGCATCTGGCCGCCGGCAAAGAAGTTGTCGGTCATCCAGCCGCCGTCGAAGGGGTAGTGCAGATGTGCATGACAGAAAATATGCACAAACATCAGGCCCTCGGGCTCCAGCCACTGCGATACGTTCTTCAGCAGCTCCCGGTAGTTGCGCACATGCTCAAGCATCTCAATGCTGACAATGCGGTCGAAGCGCTTGCTTAGTTGCAGTTCCGCCACGTTGCAGGTGATCACTTCCAGATTCTTCAGGCCGCGTTCCAGGGCCTTGGCTTCGATAAACTCCCGTTGGCCATGAGAGTTGGAAACCGCGGTAATTTCGGCGTTGGGGAACTGCTCGGCTGCCCAAAGACAGAAGCTGCCCCAGCCGCAGCCCAGCTCCAGAATCCGCTGTCCGTCCTGCAATTGGGCGCGTTGCACATACATCGCCAGCATCGCGTCTTCGGACTGGTCCAGTGAGTTGCAGTTGTCGTCCCACCAGCAACTGGAGTATTTCAGACGGCGGCCCAGCATCAGCTCAAACAGTCCGGCGGGCACTTCGTAGTGCTGGCTGTTGGCGTCGTCGGTATTGACGGCGATTTCAGATTGGCGCAGGGCCTGCCGGAATTCACGGCGGCGGCGCTCGCTGGCATTGAGGTCGTCACGACCCTCCTGTTCCAAGCGTTCCTGCAGTTGTCGGCGAATGCCACGACGGATCAGGGTGTCTGGAATCAGACCTTTTTCGGCAAGGGTAATCGGGTCGAGCATGGTGATCTCCGGCGTTGTCGATGTGGTGACAATAATTAAGTCTACGTACAATCGGAGGCAGTGGATGAACACGGCATGATTAACTGCGCTGCGTTCTGTGAAATGAAGGATGGTGCTGCCACCGTTGAGGGGCCATCATTGGAAGGATGAAATGCCGCCCAGTGTCGGGCGCTTGTTGAGGAGACATCGAATGAGCCTGGAGCTAACCGGTCCCAGTTCACACATCTACATTTCCCAGCGTTTGCGACTGCATTATGTCGATTGGGGCAACCCCGGCGCACCGCCGTTGATTTTGATTCACGGCAACCAGGACCACTGCCGCAATTGGGACTGGATCGCACAGGAATTGCGCCACGACTGGCACATTATTGCGCCGGATCTGCGCGGGCATGGCGACAGCGCCTGGTCGCCCGATGGCCAGTACAGCTTTGAAGCCTATGTCTGTGATATTGCCCAGTTGATCAATCAGAAGAAGCTGGGGCCAGCCACTATCGTTGGTCACTCCATGGGCGGGAATATTTCTGCCCGCTACGCCTCGGTCTACCCCGAGAACGTCAAAAAACTGGTGTGTATTGAGGGGATTTTTCCGAATATTGCCGATGCGCTGGCCTGCGAGAACATGAGCTACCGGCAGACCATGCGTGAATGGGTCGGGGTGCGCCAGAGCATGTCGGCGCGACAACCCCGCCGTTACGCCACGATCAACGATGCCTTTCAGCGGATGCGCGATGAAAACCCGCATCTCACTGAAGCACAGGCGCGGCACCTGACCTATCACGGTGCCAGCCAGAACGAAGACGGCACCTACAGTTGGAAATTCGACAACTACACCCGCAAGCACAACCGACTCGAAAGCGGTGAGACCGAAGTGCGCGAAATCTACTCCAATATCGAGTGCCCGACCTTTCTCGCCTGGGGTACCGAAACCTTTGTGGAAGACCCGGAAGAGAGTGGCCGTATGAGCTATTTTCAGGATGCGTTTATCAAGCGCTATCCGGGCGCCAGCCACTGGGTCCACCACGATAAACTCGACGATTTCCTGCGCGACCTGAAGGACTTTATTGACTAAGCGCATGACGCAAGACCTGCCCATTGTCGAGCTGCTTCCCGCGCTGCGGGCGCAGCTCGACACCCGCGATGAACTGGTTCTGGAAGCGCCGCCCGGCGCCGGTAAAACCACGCAGGTGCAGCTGGCGCTGCTCGATGCTCCGTGGTTGCGCGGTCAGAAAGTGCTGATGTTGGAACCCCGCCGCCTGGCCGCGAGAGGGGCGGCGGAGCGCATGGCCGCACTGTTGGGCGAGCCCGTGGGCCAGACGGTGGGCTATCGCGTTCGCCTCGAAAGCAAGGTGTCGGCGCAGACCCGCATTGAGGTGATAACCGAGGGGATTCTCACCCGCCTGTTGCAGGACGACCCGAGTCTGGAGGGGGTGGGCCTGCTGATTTTTGACGAATTCCACGAGCGCAGTCTCGACGCCGACCTCGGCCTGGCATTGGCGCTGGAAGGACGGCGCCTGTTCGGCGAGCTTCGCGACACGCCACTGAAAATCCTGCTGATGTCCGCCACCCTCAACGGTGAAGCACTGTGCGCGTTTCTGGATGACGCGCCGCTGCTCAGCAGCGAGGGGCGACAGTACCCGGTAACGCTGCACTATCAGCGGCAACCCGCCCGAGGGCGACAGGGTGCCAAGGATATCGTCACAGAGGTTTGTGCGGCGGTGCAGGCGGCCTGCAATGTGCACGCTGGCAGCTTGTTGGTGTTTCTGCCCGGACAGGGCGAGATTCGACGCTGCGCAGCGCAGCTAGAGGGCCAGCTCGATGCCTCCACCGACATTGCCCCGCTGTACGGCAATCTGAGTCTCGACGCCCAGCGCCTCGCGATTGCCGCCTCGCCGGAGGGGCGAAGAAAAGTGGTGCTGGCCACCAATATCGCCGAGAGCAGCCTGACCATTGACGGTATTGAGGTGGTGATCGACAGTGGCTTGGAGCGCCGCATGAGCTTCGATCCCCGCAGCGCGACCAGTCGCCTGGCCACCCAGCGTATCTCCGCCGCGTCGGCGGCCCAGCGCGCCGGGCGCGCCGGGCGCCTGGGGCCGGGACATTGCTATCGACTGTGGACCGAGAGCGAGCAGAGTGAGCTACCTGAGCAGGGGCGTCCTGAAATTCTCGACAGCGATCTGGGGGCGCTGTGTCTGCAGTGCCTGCAATGGGGCAGTGAGCCCGAGGGGCTGCGCTGGCTGGATCCGCCGCCAGCGGCGCATTGCCGTCAGGCGATGGACCTGCTCATGACGCTCGGCGCGATAGAAAACGGCGCGCAGCTCAGTGCGCGCGGTCGGGCCATGGCGGCACTGCCTCTACCGCCCCGGCTGGCCGCGTTGCTGCTGAGCAGCGAGCAACTGGGCTGTGTCGAGGACGCCGCCGCACTGGCCGCACTGCTGGGTGAACGCGACCCGGAAATGGACCGTGGCGCCGATATTCATCCGCGTTTGCTGGCCATTGCGCGCGGCGACAAGCGCTATGGGCGCATCGCCCAGCAGGCCAGGCAGTATCGTCGTTTGTTGCCTCGTGTAAGCCGTGAGGAAGTTGATGAAACGGCCCTGATGGTTGCCGCGGCGCTGGCTTTTCCCGACCGTATTGCCCGCGCCCAGAGTGATGGCGGCACCGATTATCAGCTCAGTAATGGTCGCCGAGCGGTGTTGGCCGAGCACGACAGTCTGCGGGGCAGCCCCTACCTGCTGGTGCTGGACCTGGGAGGACACAGTGGTCAGCGCAGTGACCGCATTCATCTGGCCTGCCGCCTGGATTCAGCGCTGTTCAGCTCGGCGCTGGATGCCTTGGTGAGCGAGCAGTTGGTGGCGGACTGGGATGAAAAGCTCGGGCGATTTGTCGCCGAACGCCAGCGCTGGATCGGCAAGCTGATACTGGATCGCCAGCCTCAACCCCAGCTCAATGCGGCGCAGCGGACGAGCGCCTTGCTGGGGCTGTTGCGTCGGCGGGGGCTGAGCCTGCTGAATTGGAGTGATTCCGCCGAACAGTTGCGGGGGCGGGTCGCGTTGATGCGCCGCTACGACTGTGCCCCCGGCGGCTGGCCTGTGCTGGATGATGAGTCCTTGCTGGACCGTATTGAGGACTGGCTGCTGCCGTATCTGACCGGGGTTAAAAATTTGCGAGACCTTCAGGCATTGGATATGCACAACATTCTGATGGCGACGTTGGATTGGCCTCAGCAGCAGGCGCTGCAAAAACAGGTGCCGGAGCGTTTGGCCGTGCCTTCCGGGTCGCAGATTCGGCTGGATTACCGGGAGTCGCCACCGGTACTGGCGGTAAAGCTGCAGGAGATGTTCGGCTGTGAAGCCTCACCGCAGGTGGCGGAGGGACAGCAGACCGTGCTGGTGCACCTGCTGTCGCCCGCGCAGCGTCCGCTGGCGGTGACTGCCGATCTGGCGGGTTTCTGGCGCAATGCCTATCACGACGTGAAAAAAGAGATGAAGGGGCGCTATCCCAAGCACCCCTGGCCCGACGATCCGCTGTCGGCAACGGCTACGGCCTATACCAAGGCACGCCAGCAGCGGCAGGGGACATAGACCGGATTAGCCTGCGGGCTTCTCCGGTACCGTTGTGAGGGTGGCGGTTTCCGGTTTGGGCAACAGCGGTTTTTTCACGACCGGCCACAGCAGTTCTTCGGCCCAGTGCAGGCGCGGGGAAATGGGGAGACCGAATTTTTCCTGCCGACTGTTGGGGATTTTGGCGGTGCCAAACAACACATCGAACAGAAAGATGGTCACGGCGTAATTGCCGTTGGGGTGGGCATTTTTGCTGCCGTAGGCATGGTGGGCGTGATGGGTGTCGGGCAGTGTGATGATGCGCTCCAGCACTTTCCATACAGGCTCTGAAGCGGGCAGCTTCTCTCGCAACCACAGATCCCAGCGGTAGCTGCTGTGCGTGCCGAGATTCACAATGTACGTGGTCAGCACCGCCGCGAGGAAGGGCGCGGTCAGGCCGTAGTACACCGCAATGGCGCCCATCCAGGTTTGTGGCAGCATGAAGACCCAAAAGAAGTTGTAGCGGTAGACCACCGAGACGTTCAGATGCTGGGCGCTGTGGTGCGTACGGTGCACTTTCCACAGCCAGCGCCATTCGTGGGCGGCCCGGTGCAAGCAGTAGTGGGCGAATTCCTCAGTGACAAAAATAAGGGGAAACGCCAGCCAGAACGCCGTGCCTGCCAGACTGCCTGCGTGTGCCGGCAGCCAATGGGTGAGCGCCCAGCCAATCGCACTGCCTATCAGTGCACCCGCGAGCAAGACATTCGAGCCGAATCCAAACAGCATAAACAGCACATCCCGCCAGGGGCGCGGTGAGCGTTTCAGTCGACCACCGAACAGCTCGGTGGCAAAGGCAAACAGAAACAAGCCAAGAATGAACAGGGTGACGTTGGGCATCGGGTCCACGATTATTATCCTCTTGTTATGCGGATTCAGTGCGGTGCGGGGCCATCAGACCGGCCAGTGAATAATTAATAAGATCCTGTATGCGCCACTCCAGCTCCTGCTCGTCCATCTTCACCGAGCCGCTGTGTTGCAGTTCATCCCAGTAGGCGACGCTGTGAATAATATGTCGGCCCATGAGGGCCTGCCGGGAGTGGCGAATGGCCTCGGGCATATCTGCCGGCAGCTGTGCGCTCAGCAAGGCTGAAATACGCAACAGCGCTTGCGAACGGGCGCGGTTTTCGAAGAACAGCCTCTGCCAGCGAGGGCGGCTGAGTAGCTGCCCCAACAGGTTCAGGTAACGGCTGTTGCCATCGCCGCGCAGCAGTTCTTCGGCCAGGGGGCGAATCATGGCGTCGAGCAGGGCTCGGGGTGAGGCCGCTCCGCCGCGCACGTCAATCGCCGCCAACAGGCTTTCGCGCTGCGCATTAATGTTTCCGGCGCGCTCGTCAATAATCGCGTTCACCAGACCGTCGAAGGAGCCAAAGTGGTAATTCACCGCAGAGTGGTTCTTCTGTCCGGCTTCACGCGCCAGCTCACGGCTGGATACGCCGTCTATGCCTTTTTCGGCAATCAGGCGCTCAGCGACCCGCAACATCTTTTGCGCGGCCGGGCTTCGGTTTGTCTTGCTTGTTTCCGTTTTCATCGGGCTAGCCTATGCCCTGCCAGACGTTTGAGTCAACTGTCTTAAAATTAAATTTGTGTTGGTTTTCGGCGGGCAAAAAAAAGCCGGCATGAAGCCGGCAAGCGGGTGATTACCTGGGTGTTGCGTTCGAGCTAGCGAATAAAGCGGGCGGCGAATGTCGCCATCTGATCGGTTTTCTGGTCGATGCTGCTCTGATCGACGCCATCGGTGTAGGGGTTGCGGAAGGCAATATGGCATTCGTCCACGCCCATGTCGCGCAGTGCGTCCTGCCCCTTGGCACTGAATGCATCGGCGCTGCTGACCTGAATGCGGAAGGGCAGATGGTCGCGCTCAAATGCTTTGCGATAGCTGTTGAGCTTGTCGATCAGTATCCGGTAGTCCTCAAGGCTGCCGCCTGCGCCGATCCAGCCGTCACCGGCACGCGCCGCGCGTTTCAGAGCCGCATCGGAGTGACCGCCGATCAAAATGGGTTGAGGGCTTCCGGCCGGGCAGAGCTGCATGCTGGCGAGCTGAATCTGTTTGCCGTCGTGCGTAAAAAACTCGCCCGTTAACAGGCCGCGAATAATGGCGATCTGATCATCCAGTCGTGCGCCGCGTTTCTCCCAAGGAATTTGGCAACCTTCAAAATCCTCGGGCCAGGGGCTGATACCCACGCCGAAATCGAGCCGGTCTCCGCACAGTGCCGACAGGGTGGAAAGCTGTTTGGCGACGACCAGCGGCTGGCGAACAGCGAGTTTATAGACTGCCGTAATAAACCGCAGGCGTTTTGTTTGTCCGGCCAGGTACGGAATGGCGACTAACGGCTCGACAAAGGGCTGGTCTTTGAGAAACTCGCGAGAGCCGTCGCCGTTGTACGGATAGTTGGCTGAGGCGTGCTCGGGATAACAGAGGCTGTCTGGCAGCGCCATGCTATTGAAGCCCAGCTCCTCGGCGGCGTTTGCCAGAGGCAGGTATTGATCAGGTGGACACATGCTGGGGCTGTAGCTGAATTTCATCGCGACTCCATAGTGCGGACTGTCGACCGTTGGGTCGATTCAGGAATTCGCGACCATGCTAGCGGCCTGTCGCCGCTTTGCTCAGGACATTTCCCATCAACTTTGCCAACAAAAACAACCAGCCCGATAGCGAAGGCAAGAGCAGTCGGAAATGTGCATAAAAATAGTTGTTTTTGTCGTCGGGTTTACCACGGCGGCTCGCTACCATCACTTCACAATAATCAGGAGGAACTATGACTGAGCGTTATCTGGAAGGAAAAACGGCACTGGTAAGTGGCGCAGGGCAAGGCGTCGGACAGGGTATTGCACTGGCGCTCGCCGAGCGCGGCGCCGCCGTGGCTTTGCTCGGCCGCAGTCTCGATAAGCTGGAAACAACGCGTGACCTGATCCAGGCCGCCGGTGGAAAAGCACTGGCCGTTGCCGCCAACGTAAAGAGCGCCGACGAGCTGGCTGCCGCTGTTGAGGCAAGCGTCTCGCATTTTGGTGGCCTGAATATTCTGGTGAATAACGCGCAGGAAGTTCCACTGGGTAATTTGCTGGATCTGAAGGAAGACGCGATTGAGGCGGGCTGGCAGTCAGGTCCGGTGGCGACATTCCGTCTGATGCGCCTGTGTTATCCGCACCTGAAGGGCGATGGTGTGATCGTGAACCTGGCGTCGTCGGCGGCCATGCGCTGGGACATGTCTGGCTACGGGGCCTATGCAGCGGTAAAGGAAGCGATTCGTTCTCTGAGCCGGGCAGCGGCCTGTGAGTGGGCGCCTGAGGGCATTCGAACCAATGTGATTCTGCCGCATGCCATGTCGCCGTCGCTGAAGTGGTGGACGGAAACGCGTCCGGACGAAGCGGCAGAGTTTGTGGCGTCGATCCCCATGCGTCGTATTGGCGAGTGTAAAGAAGATATTGGTGAGTTTGTGGCCACCTTGTGCAGCGAGTCCTGCCGTTATGTTAACGGCCAGAGCATTGCGCTGGATGGCGGTCAGGCCAGTCTGGGCTGAGAGAAATAAGGAGAACATGATGGGCAGTTATATCGTTACGGGAGCGGCATCAGGTATTGGTGCGGCCGTGGTTGCGCGCCTTCAAGCTGATGGCGAAAAGGTGATTGGGCTCGATCGCCAGGATGCCGACATCATTGCCGATCTGTCGACCGTATCCGGTCGACAGGGGGGCGTCGAGCAGTGTCTGAATGCCTGCCCGGAGGGGCTGGATGGTTTGGTGTGTTGCGCGGGCGTGGGGGGAACGCATCCGCTGACGTCGCTGATTCCTGAAGTGAATTTTTTCGGCTCGACTGCATTGCTTGAGGGCTTGGCGGACAGCCTGGCCTCGCGTCGGGGCAGCGCTGTGTTTGTGTCCTCGAACTCCGCGCCGCATCCCAGTGACGAACAGTATATGCAGGCGTTGATTGACGGTAACCGGGAACTGCTTGCTGAGCGACTGCCCGAACTCAGCGGTCATCAGGCTTATAGTGGCTCGAAACAGGCAATCGCCCGTTGGATGCGGCGCCAGGCGCCAGATTATGCGCGCAAAGGTGTGCGCCTGAACGCCGTGGCGCCGGGCTACACGCGCACAGCGATGACGGCCGAGACAGAAAATCACCCGGACTATGCCGCGGCAATAAAAGAATTTTTGGAGAGCATCCCCTTGGGACGTGCGGGTGAGGCAAGCGATATTGCCAATGCGATTGGCTTTCTGCTCAGCCGCGAGGCCGCTTTTGTTTGCGGTTCCCTGCTGTACGTGGATGGCGGTCACGATGCCATGTTTCGGCCGGATGTCATTTAAGGAGCGCGTGTATGGCAAAGGCAGAAGACTATGGCTTGGGGCCCAATACCTTTCCCAGAGGCTGGTTTCTGATTGCGGAATCCTGCGAGTTGGAAGATCGTCCCGTTCCACTGCGTTATTTTGCGAGAGACTTCGCGCTGTACCGCAGTGAAGAGGGGTGGCCGGTGCTGCTGGACGCCTATTGTCCGCATATGCAGTGCCATATTGCGGCCAGCGATTCGGCGGTGATTGCCCGCGAGGGGGCGCAGATCGAAGGTTCGTCTATTCGCTGCCCCTATCACGGCTGGCGTTTCGGTCCCGACGGCGTCTGTGATGATATTCCCTATCATGACGGCCCCAAACCCCGCTCGGCAAAGCTCACCAGTTATCCGGTGGTGGAGCAGTTGGGGGGCATCTGGATGTGGTTTGATCCCGATGGTGGCGAACCCGCCTACCCCGCGCCGGATCTGGCGCAGTGGCATCAGCCGCAATGGATTCACTGGCGCATGGATCACCTGGGTGAGTTACCGGTCAATCCCCAGGAAGTGATCGACAATATGGCCGATGCGCGCCATCTCGGTCCCACCCACGGCGCGCCCTGTGAGTACTTTGAGAATGAGTGGCGCGACCATATTTATATCCAGCGTCAGGGCGGCTTCCATCAGGAATACCAGGCCATGCTGAAAACGGTGACCTGGTATACCGGGCCCGGTGTGTTGCTGTCGCACCAGTTGTTTGGCGACGTGGAAAGTATTGAGCTGATCGCCAATACACCCGTGGAAGACGGTGTTTGTCGACTCTGGCACGGCTTGCTGGTGAACAGCCAGGTCGACAAGCCCGGAGACGATGAGCGGGAGCAGGCGGCGGCGTTACAAGCCGGAGCGCTGGACTCACTGGCCTCGGATTTTGCCGTCTGGAAACACAAGGGCTCGGCAATTCGTGTACTGCAATTGAAGTCGGACGGCCCTTTCGGGCGCGGACGTCAGTGGTACAAGCAGTTCTTTCAAGACGATGAAAGCGCGGCCGCTACCCGGCAGGCGGTGAACGGCATTGCCCATATCGACGATCTGGAGCGGCCCGATGAAGACAGTCGGCGCATAGAGTCTGAACTGAATCTGCAGCCGTGAACGCCTTGGCTACTTAAAGATTCAAGATGAGCGTTTCCGCGCATTTTTATGGCTGTTTTTGTCATCGTTTTTTATCCGCTGGGGCGTAAGATTTTCGCTAAGACGAGTGAGGGGCTGTTGCGCCATTGCTGCCAATACCTCCTCTCTCCGCCTACCAAAATACTGATAACGACATGAATGGGCACAGGCAATGAAGGACGATAACGACATCATTCCGTAGCGAAGCGTCCGGGGTTTTCCGCCGGAGATACCTTCCCACTTTTTGACTCAAGCGGCCTGCCATCGGGCGAGCCGTTGACGGCCTGCTGTTGCCTGCATTCTCAGCTTTCCGTCAGCCAGATAACTAATGCTAACGGTTGAGAGACCGCCATTCTTAACCTCAATAATGAAAACGGAGTTATGGCATGAAGAATTATCCATTCACTGCAGGTGCACGGCTGAAGGTATTGCCCTTGGCGATATCACTGCTTTCGCTGCCTACCCTGGTGTCAAACGCGTCGGCACAGGCCCTTGAAGAGGTTCTGGTTACCGCAGAGCGTCGTGTCGAATCGCTGCAGGACACGCCCATATCGATTACCGCGCTGAACAGTGAGGGGATTGATAAGCGCGGCATTACCAACACCGACGATATGTTCGCGTCGATGCCGGGTATGGGCGGCTATTCCGCGCCCGGTTCGCGCGGTGCAACCAGTCTGAGTATTCGCGGTATTTCCGGTGGCGTGGGCTCAAATATTTCACTGGACCCGGCTGTCGGGATGTATGTGGATGGTGTCTACGTCGGCAAAATGCTCGGCACAGCCATGGATGTTGCGCAGATCGAGCGCATTGAAATTCTCCGTGGTCCGCAGGGCACCCTTTATGGCCGGAACTCAACGGCCGGTGCGATTAACGTGATTTCGCGTAAACCACTGGGCGAGTTTGCCGCCGATCTGACCGCGGGACTCGGCAACTACGGACTGCGCACCTTGAAGGGCAGCGTGGACTTTGATGCGATCGGTGAGGTCGGCGAAGGGGCCGGCAGACTCAGTGCGGCATTGAATTTCCTGAGCAAAGACCGCGACGGCTTCTACGAGAATTACTCCGGTGGCGAGGACTTCGACAATCTGGATCGACTGGCCTGGCGCGCTGCGCTGCGCTGGGAGCCCCGCGAAAATATCACAGTGGACTACATCTACGATCACAGTGAGTTGGATGAGGTGGGTACGCTCCAGAAAGCCGTGGGCTTTACTGCCCTGAATACTCAGGGCACCAGCCGACTGGATTTTCTGAAGAACACCGTATTGCCCAGTGCTCAGGGTCTGGCGATGGCGCCGGGTGCCGATGGCCGTATCGCCAGCCGCTGGATTCCCTCTATTCAGAAAACCATCGATGCCTACGAACAGGTATTGGCCAGAGGTGAAGGGCGGCCGAAAGGCGGCTGGGCGGATAATCCCCCGGTCAGCGAGAACGAGTCTGACGGTCACGCTATTACTGCCGAGTGGTTCCTGGGTGAGCGCGGTGTACTGGGTGAAGTCACGCTGAAGTCGATTACGGCTTACCGCGAAATTGAAACCTATGTCTTTGGCGATCTCGAGGATATTGACAGCAGCCTGGATGCCAACGGCATCGGTGCCTACAACGACAATCTCCACCTGGCATTGCTGCAGATCTATGGTCAATTTGGTGGTGCTGGCGCCGACGGTGTGTGGAATGCGGTCGACACCTTGGGGGCGGGACACAGCCTGCAGGACACCAGCTCTGCCTATGAGCAGTTTTCTCAGGAGTTCCAGCTCACGGGGGCAACCGCGCAACTGGATTACACCCTGGGTTTGTTCTGGTTCGAGGACGAGTCCAACTACGACCGCAAGGCCGCTTTTGCCTTGCCGCTGGCCGGCCGTCAGGCTGAAAAATACACGCTGAACACGGATGCCTTGGCGCTGTACGGTCAGGGGACCTATCGCTTTGCGCAACTCGAGGACCGGCTGGCGCTGACCATCGGTATGCGCTACACCGAAGAGAAAAAGGCGGTAGCCTATAACTTCGGCAGGGTGGTCAGCCCCTTCGGCGTGACGCCGGCGCGATCTACAGACCTGGATAACAACTTCTACAACTTCAGCTACAACGCGACCGTGGCCTACGATGTGGCTGACAATATCAATGCCTTCCTGCGCTACGCCACCGGCTATCGTTCAGGTGGTTTCAACGGCGAAATCTTTGCCAATGGCTTCGATGAGGAGACCATTGAGCAGGTGGAAGTGGGGGTGAAGTCGGATTGGCTGGATAAGCGACTGCGCGTCAATGCCGGTGTGTATGCCTATAAATACGATGACCTGCAAACCAGTGTGATTGACACCACCTCGGGGACGGCGGCGTCGGCGATCATCAATGCCGGTGTGGCCGAGCGCTGGGGCAGCGAGCTCGAAATCTCGGTAGCGCCTGTTGAAGCAATGGTCGTCAGTCTGGCGTATTCCTACATCCACGGTGACTTTGCCGAGTATCCGAGCACCTGCTTTAACGGCGAGTGTATCAAGGGCTACAAGGAATCAAAGCGCGGTAATTCACCGAGCAATAAAGTGAATCTGAGCCTTGACTACACCTTTGCCAGCACCGCCATCGGTGACTTCAACCTGTTTGTTGATGCGAACTGGCAGGATACTTGGGAGCAGGTCAGTCTGGCCCCGGCGGTTATCTCTGACGGTATGGGTGGCCAGGGTGTCTATTCCTTCCCCGTGCGGTCCATGGATGAGCGCACCGTGGTGAACGCGCGTATCAGTCTGAGCAATATCCCGGTGGAAAAAGGTGAGCTGATGGTGTCGCTGTGGGGGAACAATCTGACCGACGACGACTACCCGGCGTACGGTATTAACTTCCAGGGTCTGGGGCTCGAAACTGAACAATACGGTGCGCCGCGGACCTACGGTCTGGAGCTGCGTTACCGCTACTGATTCGCTCGGGCTCTCCCCCCAGCATTCCGGCGGGCTCAGGCCCGCCTTTTTTGTGCCCGTTTCTCCGGTTTCGCCAGGGTTCAGTCGTCGAAAAATTCCGAGCGGTACTGCTTGGGGGTAAGCCCGGTCCAGTTGCGGAAAGAGCGGATAAAGGAGCTCGACTCAAGAAAGCCCAGCAGTTCACCAATCTCATGAATTTTCAGCGTGTTTTCACGGAGGTGGCGCATGGCGATATCGCGTCGATAGTGGTCCTTCAGCTCCTGATAGCTGGTGCCCTCGCTCTGCAGGCGGCGGCGCAAGCTCGACGGTGACATGTGCAGGTTTTCCGCCATGTCTTCGAAACTGGGGAGGCTGCCGGCGCCGCTTTTGGCGAGCAGTGAGCGAATGGCGGCGCCGGTACTGGCGGGACGGGAGTCCTGAGCGATCAGCGCGTAAACCGCATTTCGCAGGAAGGCTTCCAGCGATTCCGAGGTATGTACGGTGCGATAGCGCAGACAGTCAGCGTGAAAGCGCATGGCCGTGTAGTCGGCGTCGTAGCTGGGTGTGGCGCCCATCACTGTGTTGACGCTGTTGGTATAGGCGGTAGAGAACTCCGGTGCGGAGATCTGTACGTCAATCAGATCGATATCTCGGCCGACCAGCCACCCCATGAAGGCATGCCAGACCCGGAGTCCCGAGGCCTTGGCCACGGTGTCTGAAAATTCTACGCGATCCCAACTGTCCGGCATGAATTGCGGTTTGATGGTGTTGTTATCGAAGTGATAGCGCAGCTCGGCAGTGTCCCCGTCGACGCTCAGAATGATGTGGTAGCCGGTCATTGGATACACCATGCGCTGATAGCGCTCGGCGCGGCGCAGGGCCTCCTCCAATGTCTGGCAGTTGATAATGCTGTAGCACATGAAGTGAAAAATATCGCTGCCGATTCCGGCTCCCCAGGGAACCGCCACATTCAGTTTCTGCATTTCTTCGGCGGCCAGCTCATACAGGCTGGAATAGCGGTAGCCCGGCAGCAGCGTATCCGGGTCTTCCTGTATCAGGCGATTCATATCGAGGCCGCCGCGCTTGGCAATCGGGGCCGGTTCTATACCGACTTTCTCCAGATAATCCAGCAGCCGCAAAAATTTTCGGACGGGGATTTCATGCTGGATATCGGGCTTGGCTGTAGTCATGGCGATGCGTTCTATTGAGTGATTGCCTGATGCTAAATGTCGGCAATTCTGAAAGTTTATGTGCTTTAGCGATTTATTGTGGTGACTAATATGTGAGTTCAAATAATTAAAAGCAATGACGCAATTGGAGTAGTGATGAACGTGAATAGCCGTGGGTATATCGCTAAGGAGGCCCTGGGTAGTGGAGTCGTTAATGGACTGATCAATGGCGCCTTTGCCTGGTATCTGAGTCGCGATAAAGAGCAGCTACTGGTCTGGGGGGAGAAGGGAATGGTCGTCGACTTTCTGTTCACCGCACTGATTCTTGTTTTCCTGTTGAGTTTGATTGTTCTGCCGCTGCAGCGCCGAAAATTCGCCAAAGCCTCCACCGTTGTTCAGCCTCCGTTCGCATTCATCCGCTATCTGGGTTGGGCCGCCGGGTATCGCGACAGCGTGAAGTCGCTGTTGCTGGCACTGACGGCGGTCGTGGCGTCTCTACCGTTGTTGTGGTTGGTGTTCTCGCTGATGGGCGCGCAGAGCTATTCGCCCTATGAATTTACCGTGTTGAAAAGTGTTTACACCGGATTGCTGTCGGTGGCAGTGGTACCTGTGGTGATTCTGTTTGCCATGCATCCGGTGCGCCGAATTAAAGAGAAAAAAGAAGGAGAGCTTGTGTGAGCGGAGAACTGCATAACAAGGTGGCGCTGGTCACCGGTGGCGCGACGGGTATCGGTCGTGCGATTACCGAAGAGCTGGTTCGCCAGGAGGCGAAGGTGGCGGTACTGGATATCAATGATGACGCCGGACAGTCGCTGGTCAGCGAGCTCAATGCCAGCGGCGCCGATACGTTTTATCTGCACTGTGATGTCAGCAAGGAAGACGTCGTCAAAGCGGCAGTAAATGCGGTGACTACGCATTTTGGACGCCTGGATATTGCCTGCAATAACGCGGCGGTGAGTCGCGGTAACGGGCCTATCCACGAGTTCAGTCGCGAGGTATTCGATCAGACGCTGGAACTGTGCCTGACCAACACCTGGTTGTGCATGAAGTATGAGATTGCCGCGATGTTGGCGCAGGGCGGTGGTGCCATCGTTAACATTTCGTCGAATGCTTCGCTCCGCGGTCAGGCGTTCAACACCGCCTATGCCACGGCGAAGGGCGGGGTGAACATTCTCACCAAGAGTGCGTCGACCGAATATGCCGCTAAAGGCATTCGTATCAACGCTGTCTCTCCCGGTGTGATCCGGACACCGGGTCTGGAAAAGTATTTTGAAGAGCAGCCCAAAATGGCGGAGCAGTTGCGCAAGGTGGCGCCCATGCAGCGCCTGGGTGAACCCGCGGAGATTGCCAATGCGGTGGCGTTTCTCCTGTCAGAGAAAGCCTCGTTCATTACCGGCCAGCTGCTGTCGGTAGACGGTGGCGGTGCGGTAAGAGGATAAGTCGTATGTCGATCATTGCATCTACCCGAAAACCCCGTGTTGACCTGCCTATGCCCTACGGCTGGTTTCAGGTTTTGTATTCTCACGAGCTGGCCGCAGGTCAGTCGCTGCCGCTGGAATATTTCGGTCAGGAACTGGTGATTTTCCGCACCGAGCAGGGCGAGGCCAAAGTGCTGGATGCTTACTGTCCGCACATGGGCGCGCACCTTGGCTACGGAATTCGCGATCATGCCGGTGGTGGCTCGCGAGTGGTGGGTGACAGCATTGTCTGTCCGTTTCACGGCTGGCAGTTCAATGGTGACGGGCAGTGTACCGGGATTCCCTACGCACAGCGCAACCCCCCGAAAGTTGAGCGCTGTGAGCAGGTCATTCCGTCCTGGGAAGTGCGCGAACAGAACCAGTGTATTTACGTGTGGTATCACCCGGAAAATATCGAGCCCTTGTTCGAGCCGCCGGTGATTGACGAAGCGGTGCCGGGCAATGGCGACTGGGGCGAGCTGAAAGTTTACCAGTGGGACATCGCTACTCATCCTCAGGAAATTGGGGAAAATGCGGTCGATGCTGCCCACTTCCAGTTTGTGCACGGCACCCCTCAAGTCCCCGAGCCCACGGTGATGCGGTTCGAGGAGCACTGCCGTTTTGGCCTGCTGGAATCGCCGATGGACACACCCAAAGGGCGGGTAGAGGGCCGTATTGAAAACAGCAGTGTCGGGCCGGGGATTGCCACGGTGCGCTTCAGCGGCATCTGCGATACGGTATTGATGGCCAATCTGACGCCTATCGATGAACACAATACCCGCGCCATGTACGCGTTTATTCAGCGGGATGCGAATGGCAAGTCGGTGGGGCGTGTGGCGCAGGCGATTATTGATGACATTCGCCAGCAGATGGAAGAGGACCGCATTATCTGGGCGCGCAAACGCTACCTGGAAAAGCCGATGCTCTGTGATGGCGATGGTCCCTTTGCGAAATTTCGTCGCTGGTACGGCCAGTTTCTGATTGAGGGACAGGTTGATGATCGCCGTTAAAGAAGTGCGAGACTGCCGTCATCCCGCCCTGATGTCGCCGGGGCGAATCGGCAATCTGACCCTGCGTAATCGCACGCTGCTGGCGGCGATGGGCACCGAGTATGTCGAAGAGGATGGCAGTATCGGCGATCGGGCGATCGCCTACTACGAAGCGCGTGCTGCCGGTGGTGCGGGCATGATCGTGCTGGAAACCAGTTCCATCGCCTGGCCCTTCGGGATGTCGATGCCAAGAATGCTGGGGCTTTCTTCCGACGATTATATTCCGGGACTGAAGCGACTGGCTGAGCGGGTGCAGCAGCACGGCTGCCGTATTGCCGCGCAGTTGAATCATAGCGGCAAGGTGTCTGCCCATGATGTTGCCGAGGGCCGGACATTGTTGGTGCCGTCGCTGCCCAAGCGTGCTGCCAATGATATGGGCGATGGCCTGACCATGGCCGAGATGGCAAATTTCGTGCGCTCAGCGGGTCCGGACGGCAAAGGGCCGCGCTTCAAGGAAATGGAGCAGAGCGACATCGACTGGGTGGTGGATTGCTTTGCGTCAGCCGCCCGGCGGGTGATGGAGGCGGGCTTCGATGCCATTGAACTGCACGCTGGACACGGCTATCTGTTGTCCTCCTTCCTGTCGCCGTATGCGAACCGTCGCGACGATGACTACGGCGGTAATCTTGAAAACCGTGCACGGCTGCTTCTCAATGTCGTGGCGGCGATCAAGCGGGAAATCGGCGACGACTTTCCGATTGTCGTTCGCCTCGATGCACATGAATATCGCACTGAGGGTGGAATTACCCTCAATGACGCGGTGCGGGTGGCGGTGCTCTTGGAGCAAGCTGGGTGTCACGCCATTGATGTGAGCGCCTATTCCAACAACAGCGCTATTGGTTTTACCGAGGGGCCGCTGGTACATCAGCCCGGTGGCTATATCGATTTTGCCAAGGCGATCAAGGCGGCCGTGTCGATTCCTGTCATTGCGGTGGGGCGCATCGAGCCGGACGTGGCCGAGCGTCATATTGCGCATGGCGATTTCGACTTTCTGGCCATGGGCCGCAAGCTGCTGGCTGATCCGGATTTACCGAATAAGTTGAAGGACGGGCGCGCGGAGACGATCCGGCCCTGTATCTATTGCTATGTCTGTGTCAGCCAGATTTTTATCAATAAATCACTGCGCTGCGCGGTGAATCCCGAGACAGGCTACGAGCAGGATCAGCGTCACCTGCCGATGGCGGAAAATCCCAAGCGGATTCTGGTTGTCGGCGGTGGTCCGGCGGGGATGGAAGCGGCACGAGTCCTGGCCGAGCGAGGGCATCGCGTTCAATTGTGGGAGCGAGAGCCCCAGTTAGGCGGTACGCTGCGGGTTGCGGCTCTGGCTTACGAGCCCAATGGGCGTTTGATTTCCTACCTTGAGCAGGGGCTTTACGCTGCCGGTGTCGAGGTATGCCTGGAGCGCGAAGCCACCGTTGAGGCGCTGGTTAATGCGGGGTGCGATGACGTCGTGCTGGCACTGGGCGCTGATCGCCGTGCCCCGGCGCTGCCCGGTAAAGAGTTGCCTCATGTGCTGGATGGCGAAGAACTGCGCGATATGCTGTTCAAGGGCGATGCACGAGGAAAGCTGGGCGTTGTTCAGCGTGTGCTGCTGAAACTGATGAACGGCTTGGGCATAAACCGCAATATTGATCGCATGCGGATGCTCAGCAAGCTGTATATGCCATTGGGCAAGCGCATCGTGATTATCGGTGGCGGTCTGGTGGGGCTTGAGGTGGCCGAGCTTCTCGCTGAGCGGGGGCGCGAGGTCAGCGTGCTGGAACCGGGACGCGATTTTGGTGCCGAGCTGAGTGTTGTTCGCCGCTGGCGTGTGCTGCATGGTTTGCGCTCGCATTCTGTTGCCTTGATTAACAAGGCGACGGTGAGCCGTATCGATGCCCAAGGGGTTCACTACGAACATGGGGAGACCTCGCAGCGGGTGCACGCGGACAATGTGATCATTGCCCAGGGCGCCGTTCCCAGTACATCGCTCCAGCGGCAATTGGAGGAAAAAGGGCTGAGCGTCCATAACATTGGTGACAGCGCCGAGATTGCTTACATCGAAGGGGCAATACACAGTGCGCGGGCACTGGCAGCGACGCTCTGAATAACAATAACGACGGGAGGGCGGAATGCGCCTGATTTTCAAAAGTGTTGCTGTGCTGGTGGTCCTGGCACTGTTGCTAGCAGGAGGGCTGTGGTTCTCGCTGTATGAGTTTCGGCCAGCCCTGCCGACGCAGCAGTTGTTCGTCAACGGTCGAATTCTGACGATGGATAGCGACAACCGCGTGGTGAATGCGCTGTTGTTGGAGGGTGAGCAGATTGCCGCTGTGGGTGATGGGGATCGCCTGCGAGCATTGGCGGACGAGAATGCGGTAGTGATCGACCTTAAGGGGAAGACACTCTTGCCTGGGTTTATTGACGCTCACGGTCATTTTCCCGGCACCGGCCTCGCCGCAAGAGGTGTGGACCTGAGCAGCCCGCCGATTGGCTCAGTACGACGTATCGCCGATTTGCAGGCGCAGTTACGTCAGGCGGAATCAGCGCTTGACGAGGGGGCGTGGCTGTTCGGCTTTGGCTACGATGACTCTCTGCTGGCTGAACAGCGGCACCCCACACGCGAAGAACTCGATGCGGTCTCGGCAACGCGGCCGATTTATTTGATGCACAGCTCTGGTCATCTGGGTATGAGCAATACGGCTGGCTTGAACGCGGCGGGGATTACGCTCGATACGCCAGACCCGGAGGGCGGCGAGATCGTACGTGATGCTGACGGCATGGCGACCGGGCTGCTGCTTGAGCATGCCACGGATCTGGTTGCGCCGCTGGCGATGGACTTTTCCTTTTTCGATTTTATTACAATGAGTGATCTCGCTGCGCAGCAGTATCTGGCGGCCGGGGTGACGACGGCGCAGAGCGGTGGCGTGGATACGCGTTTTTTGCGCGGACTCAAACTGCTGTCTGATTTGGGACGCATTCCTCAGCGATTGATTGTCTGGCCGTTGGCGGACAAGTCGGCAGAAGATTTGGACAGCGGTCTGCTCAATGCCGAATCCCTGCACACGGCGCGCTTTGATATGAAGGCGGTGAAACTGATTGCCGATGGTTCTATTCAGGGATACACCGCGCATCTGCATCAGCCGTATTACCGGCATCCCGACCCGAGCTTTCGCGGCTTTCCGCGGCTTTCTGATCAGTCGCTGACTGAGCAACTGGTGAAATACCACTGCGAGGCTTATCAGCTTGCCATTCACGGGAACGGTGACGAGGCGATAGAAAGCATTCTGAACGCCTTTGCCGAGGCGCAGCAGCGCTGTCCCCGCGATGACCCAAGGGCGATTGTCGTCCACGCACAAACGGCGACGCCAGCCCAATTGCAGCGCATGAAGGCTCTGGGGATGACGCCCAGCTTCTTTGTGGCTCATACCTTTTTCTGGGGGGATCGTCATCGCGACCGATTCCTCGGACCGGCGCGCGCCTCGCGCATAAGCCCTTTGCAGGACGCGTTGGATGAAGATCTGCGTTTTACTGTGCACTTGGACTCGCCGGTGGTGCCGATGGATATCGGGCGATTGCTGTGGTCGGCGACCACCCGTCAGACGCGCAGTGGCGCCGTTTTGGGTGAAGAGCAACGGGTGGATATTTGGCAGGCGCTGAGGTCGGTCACCATTGATGCGGCTTGGCAAAGTTTTGAGGAGCTGCGACTGGGCTCGCTGGAAGTGGGTAAGCAAGCCGACCTTGTGCAACTGGATCGCGACCCCACCGAGGGGGCCGAGGCACTGCTGGCATTCAAGGTGGAGCGAACCTGGATAGGCGGTCGCTGCGTGTACCAGCGCGGGCGTGACGACTGCGAACTGACGGAATAAATCAGGAGAGACAATGAACAAACGCTTGGATGGGAAAGTGGCCATTGTGACGGGTGGCGGACAGGGGATTGGCGCGGCAACAGCCATGCGCTTTGCCGAAGAAGGGGCGAAGGTGGTGATTTGCAGCCGCCGCATGGAGCCGCTGGAGGGTGTTGCGCAGGCGATACGGGCGCAGGGGGGGGAATGTCTGCCCCTGTCTGTCGACGTCAGCGATGAAGAGGCCGTTAAAGCGCTGGTGGCCGAGACGCTGGCTGCATACGGCCGTCTCGATATTGTCGTGAACAACGCTGTGCTTATGGTGCCGGGTATGCTGTCGAGTCACAGCACGAAAGCCTGGCGTCAAAATTTCTCGGTGTCTCTCGATGGTGCGATGTTTCTGATGCGAGAGGCCTATCCAGAATTGAAGAAAAATCGCGGCGCGGTGGTGAATGTCTCCTCCGTCTGTGCACTGGCCGGGGCCGTGGCCACGGCCGCTTACAGTGCCTCCAAGGCAGCTGTGATCGCATTGAGCAAAAGTGCGGCAATTGAATGGGCGCCGAACATTCGGGTGAATACGGTATTGCCGGGGGCCTTTCTGACGCCCGCGCTGGAAAGCGTCAATCCGGATAAAGAGGCACAGGATGCCACCGGTAAGACCATTCCGCTGGGTCGAATCGGCGACCCGCGCGAGTGCGCCAATGCGATTCTGTTTTTGGCGAGCGATGAGGCTTCCTACATTACCGGCACAGAGCTGAATGTGGATGGCGGACGCATGGCCGAGTTGAACACCGGCAGTGCACGCTGGGAGGACAAGGCGTGAGCGAGATACTGGAAGCCCGAATTGACCGCCTCGAGTCACTGGATGAGATTCGTCAGCTCGTCGCCAAGTATGCGCTGTCGCTGGACATGCGTGATCTCGATGCTCATGTGAACCTCTTTGCTGCGGATATCAAAGTCAGTCGTGAACAGAGTGGGCGTGCCCACCTGAAAGCCTGGCTTGACGATACGCTGCGTCTGCAATTTACCGGTACGTCTCACCATCTTGGTAATCACATTATTGAGTTTGAGGATGCCGATCACGCGGTGGGCGTGGTGTATTCCAAAAATGAACACGAGTGCGGCGGTGAATGGGTGATCATGCAGATGCTGTACTGGGACGATTACGAGCGCATTGATGGCCGCTGGTATTTCCGCCGTCGCCTGCCGTGTTATTGGTATGCCACCGATCTGAACAAGCCCCCAATCGGCGACATGAAGATGCGGTGGCCCGGACGGGAACCGTATCACGGTGCCTTTCACGATCTCTTTCCAAGCTGGCAGGAGTTCTGGCAACAACGCCCCGAGGGCTTGCCGGAAGTGGCAGCGCCTGCGCCGGTAGATGAGTTTTTAAAATGTATGCGCCGGGGTACCCCCGCGCCACGAATTCGGGTGCGCTGATGACGTTATTTGAACCGGTCACACTGGGGCGCCTGGTGTTGGACAATCGTATTGTTATGGCGCCGATGACGCGCTCGCGGGCGGAGCCGGACAGTGATATGCCCAATGCCCTGATGCGCGAGTACTACACTCAGCGGGCGTCGGCTGGGCTGATTATTACCGAAGGCACGCATCCGAATGCGGAAGGCAAAGGTTATTGCCGAACGCCGGGCCTGTACACCGATGCGCAGCAGGCGGCCTGGGCCGATATCTGTGATTCCGTTCATCAGCGTGGCGGCAAGATCGTCTTACAGTTGATGCACTGTGGGCGCGTTGCTCACCCTGACAACAAGGCGGAGGGGGCGAGAACTGTCGCACCGTCGGCTATTGCGGCCAAGGGCAAGATATACACGGAAGGCGGCATGCAGGGGTTTGCAGAGCCTGAAGCCATGACCGAGGCCGATATTCAGCAAACCATCGCCGACTATGCCGACGCGACACGCCGCGCTTATGCCGCGGGTTTCGATGGTGTTGAGCTGCACTGCACCAGCGGCTATCTGCCTGCCCAGTTTCTGTCGACAGGCACCAACCAGCGTGACGACCGTTACGGCGGGAGTCTTGAGAATCGCCTGCGTTTTGTACTGGAACTGCTGGCGGCAATGGCGGCTGTCGATGGCGCGGATCGGGTCGGAATGCGTATCTGTCCGGGTAATCCCTTCAACGATCTGCATGATGACGATCCGGCAGAAACGTTTGGGGCCTTACTGGAGGCTGTCAGCCCTATGGGGCTGGCGTATCTCCATGTTATTCGCATGCCGGCCTTGCAGGACAATATTGCGCTGGCCAAAGCGCATTTTGATGGGCCGCTGATGGTGAATGACAGTTATTCACTCGACGAGGCCGAGCAGGCGATTGATGGCGCTGCGATCGCGGCCGTATCTTTTGGGCGAGCGTTTATTGCTAACCCGGATTTGCCAAAGCGCTTCAAACAGGGGCTGCCGCTGACAGAGATCAATCTCAGCACCTTGTATACGCCCGGCCCGGAGGGGTACACCGACTATCCCGCTGTGGATTGACGGGTGGCAGACAATAAAAAAGGGCCGCTATAGCGGCCCTTTTGCGTTTTACGACATATTTCTTGGCAAGTGCTTAGAAGCGTACAGCGGCACCCAGCAGGATACCGTCAGCTTCATCATCACCACCTTGATCGAAGTAGTTAATTTCCAGCTCAACTTCGGGCATGGGGAAGTAACTAACACCGATAGACAGCGTGTTGGTGTCGTAAACGTCAACATCCAAAATGTCGTAAGCCAAGCTGAAACCCAGGTTGTTGTCGATGTAGTAGGTAGCGCCTGCAGCCAATGTATAGCCATCGTCATCTTCAGCGTCGATATAAGACGCTCCCAAATCATAAGCCAAGCTGGCAGTACCTTGCAGCTTCATAACGCTATGCAGGTCCAAGTTTAAAGCATCGATGTCAACAAGATCTGCATCAGTCGTTGAGTAAGTCACAACAATATCTGTCGTGTCGTTCAGATAGGTACCCACACCGATAGAGACGGTGTCAGCGTCGTCGCTGCCATCGTCAAACTGGCTGTAGGCTGCTTCTATAATCAGGTTGTCGGCAGTTACTACACGGACATCCACTCCGATGTCATCTTCATCGTCAGCGCCGGCTGCATCTGGTTCAGTGCTCAGGTAGTAAAGACCTGCTGAAGAGCTCTTGTCCAGAAAGGCGGCTTCCGCTTGAGGGCCTTTGCTGGTGTCGACCATTTCAAAGTTGTAGCGTCCGCCAAAAGCAACTACGTCGTTGTCTGTTGAGTTTGCTTCACCCTGTCCGTAAGCAACACCCACTTCACCTTGGTAGTCGGCTGTAGCGGCGGCGCTGGCAGCAGCAACGGCGATGGCGAGAATCGTTTTCTTCATAGCTTTTCCCCGAAATTTCCATAGTGCCCGCTCTGGGCAAACTGTTTAAAAGATCCTTGTTGTTATAACGGCTTCGCCGTTAACGCATTATTACAGTGCGGCTGTTGCACGCAATTAGTGCGTTGCACCAGAGATTACCATTGTTTTCGTGACGGACAATAGCGGCAGTCGACATAATGCGTGGCTAATAGTTACGTTTTTCAGGGTGGAGCCGGTCTTTAGTCTTTGAGGCGCAGGCCGTAATGGGAGAAGGCCTGATAGACGTCGGCCATTTCTTGCGGGGTGAGCAAAACCGGTTCGCCATTTTGGAGGCTGGCGAGGTAACAGGCCGCCAGTGACTCCACTTCTCTGGCGAGGGCGAGGGCGGTTGCCGGGGAGTCGCCGATGCAGATCTGGCCGTGGTTGGCCATGAGGCAGGCGCGTCGTTGTTGCAGGGTCTTGCAGACAATCTGACTGAGTTCCTCGCTGCCGAATAAGGCGTAGTCGGCGCAGGGAATATCGTCGCCGCCGGCAATAGAAACCATATAGTGAAAGGGCGGGATACGGCGTCGCTGACAGGCAAGCGCAGTGGCGTGAAGGGAGTGGCAGTGAACCACGGCCATGGCCTCTGGGTGGCTGCTGTACAGGGCCTGGTGCATACGCCACTCACTGGATGGGCGGGGTTGATCGTCAGGCCAGTGCTCGAGAGAGCGGCAGTGGGTGGGGACAAAGGCAAGGTCGTCGTTGCTGGCAGTGGCGGCCACCGCGCCGCTGGCACTGATCAGCATGCCGCCCTCGACACGCACAGAGATGTTGCCGGAGGCACCGGGGCTGAGCTGCGCCGCCCCCATATCGTGGAGGGTGCGCAGCAGATCGGTCGCGGCAGCCTGTCGGCTCATTGGCCTTCGCGCAGCGCCTGGATGCGTTTCTCCAGCGGCGGGTGCGAGCTGAACAGCGCGGCGAAGTCGCGCTTCTGCCCGGTGCGAATACCGAAGGCGGTCAATTCGTCTGGCATGTCATTGGGAAGCCCCTGCTGGGCTTGCAGACGCTGCAGGGCGGCAATCATATCGCCCTTGCTGGTCAGGCTGGCACCGGCCGCATCCGCGCGGAATTCCCGGAAGCGGGAGAACCACATAACGATCATTGACGCCAGCAGGCCCAGCACCATTTCAGCGATAAACGTGGTGATATAGAAGCCGATGCCGTGTCCGCGCTCGGTTTTGAATACGACGCGATCAACGGTGTGACCGATGATTCGGGCGAAGAACATCACGAAGGTGTTGACCACCCCTTGAACGAGGCTGAGGGTAATCATATCGCCGTTGGCAACGTGACCGATTTCGTGGCCGAGCACCGCTTTTACTTCATTGGGACGCATTTGTTGCAGCAAGCCCTCAGACACGGCGACCAGCGCGGCATTTTTGTTCCAGCCGGTGGCGAAGGCGTTGGCGGCTGGCGACGGGAAGATGCCGACTTCCGGCATTTTGATGCCAGCCTTCTGGGAAAGCTCCGCGACGGTCTCCATCAGCCAGCGCTCGTGCTGATTGCGGGGCTGCGTAATGATTTGTGTACGGGTGGCACGTTTGGCCATCCACTTGGATAGCAGCAGCGAAATCAGTGAGCCGCTCATGCCGAAAACGGCACAGAAAATCAGCAGGGCGCGCAGGTCAAGATCAACGCCGTTGCTGGCCATGTAACTGCTGACGCCCAGCAGGCTCAGGGTGACACTGGCTACGGCCAGAACCGCCAAGTTCGTTGCCAGGAAAAGCAGAATGCGCATCATGTTCAGGGTGTCCCGAGTAATTGAATCGTTGTATTAGATGGGGCTTTTGTCGCCAGGTTTCAAGCGCCGGGGGAATTCTCCTCGTGGCTTTCTGGCGTGTCAGCAACGCTGTCCTCCGCCTCCTTGAGCAGGGGTGGCCCTGCCTCGACCTGCGGCTGAGCATTGTCGTCCAGTTCGCACTCCAGCACGCTGGCGCGCAGCTCGATATCCTTGCTGCTCTGCTCAAATACGTGATTGACCGCTTCATCTCGATGAGGTGTGCGATAGAGCAGCCGACGGTCGCGGCCATCTACCCAGTCCTTCTGCTTGCCGAAGAAGTGTCCGTGCTGATTCTGAATAACAAATACCTGACTCATGAGGCCTCTCTACTGTGGCAATGTCGGCATTTTAGCCTGTTCTCGGGGACGGGCAAGAGGCTCAGGCGTGGTTTTTCAGCAGCAGTTCTTTGGCGGCATTGAGCTGGCTGGCCAGGTAGTCGTTGCCGCCGCGATCCGGGTGGAGTTTCTGCATCAGACTGCGGTGGGCGCGGATAATATCGTCGACGCTTGCTCCGGCTTTCAGACCGAGTATTGCCAGGGCCTGAGATTCGTTCATATCAACCGCCGGAGTTTCTTTGCGGGGCGCTTCCTGCTGCTCATTCCCATTCGAGGCGCTCAGTTTTTTGTAGACATGATTCATTACATACTGGCGGACGAAGGGCATAGCGCCGCCGATAAGGCCCGCCAGCCAGTGCACGCGGCCGGTCACAGACAGCAGTACCAAACCGGCGGCAGCAAGGCCAATCAGCAGTGTGATGTAATAGGAACGGCGTTCGTTTTCGGGTTTGCTCTGCACGTATTTCACGAAACGGAACAAGCCATAGAGAACGGCGGCGGCAATTATCAGGCGGATGATCATGATGGCTTCCGGCAGTCGTACACACGTTTCCAGCGAGCGTACGGTGAGTCAAATAAGCTGTGCTAGAGTATAGGGCTTTCCCGTCGCCAACCCCACCTAAACTGTCATCTGGCACGGACAATATCCGATTTTTGGAGACCTATGGCTGCCGATTCCTCTGCCCAGCGCTTTGTGCTTTTTCAGTCCTTGTATGACGCCAGCCAGGCTGAGGGCAGCAACTGGGAACAACTGATTGGCTTGCTCAGCAAGGGAGAGCTGGCCGCGCAGCGGGCGCAACTGGATGCGCTGGCGAATCAGTTCGCTGACGGTCAACAGCTGTTGTTTGACGAGCTGCGCGATGGTGGACTGTTTCGCGAGTGGGAATTGCGTTTCATGCGGCTGGGCCTGGCGGTCGGCAAGCTTGGTAATGTGTACCTGCGGTTGGCTGAACACTATCGCCTGCAGACGGAGTTTCAACAGCGACTGCGTCGGGCTGCCCGCTTACCGCTGATCCTGGTGGTCGGTTTTGCCCTGCTAGTGCCACTGGTGCTGTTTCTTACCGGATTTCTGCCGGCGGTTGCTGCCTTGACGTCTGCGGTGCTGGGGATGCTGCCGCTAGTACTGGGGGCGGTGGTGCTGGCCGCGATTAACCGCTGGAATGCCGGACGGGAGAAAGCCCTAAATATGTTGTACGCCGTACCGGGAATCGGGGGGGCGTTGGAGCGCTATCAGCACTATCACTACGTCAATCATTTGGGCGAGTGTCTTGCAGCCGGGTTCTCTCTGCCTCAGGCGTTGAAACAGTCTGCCCGGCGTATGCCGGAATCACCGATCAAACCTCGCTACGACAAATTGTCGAGGGCTGTGGATGGGGGAGAGAGTTTCTCGTCAGCGCTGCTGAAGAGCGGGATTTTGGCGGGGGTGGCGTTGTCGGTGCCGGAGAGCGGTCTTGAGCCTCGGCAGGTGCCGGCCAGTTTGAGTCTGGCCCTGCACCGTGCCTGCGAGGATCAGTTGCAGTTTTGGGCATCGATATTGCCCTATACGCTGCTGGGACTGATCCCCTATCTGGTATTGCTTAATGCATGGTTTCTTTCACGCTGAGCGTTTGCAGCTCTTCGAGGTAGTGGCGGCGCCCTGACAGCTCCTGTTCAATGGCGAAGCGCTCGCTGGCTGTCTGCCACTCGGCGTTTTTCAGTAGTTCCCACAGCTTGCGGCTGCACAGATTTTTTACGTTAATTTCAGTCTGTTGATTGTTCATCTTTTTCTCCTTCGTGCCCGCTGGCACGTTACATCTCCTGATGTTTTCTCTTTTGTCTGTATCCTCTTGCCCGTTAATAGTGGCGTTACTGCATTGCAGGCTTGTGACAGCCGCGCAAATTACTGCGCATTGCGCTAGACTGCGCGTTTTTTCGCCCCGGCCACTATAGAGGCGACGACATGTCACAAGATTTGCTGTCCAGTGCTGCCTGGCAGCGTATACACCAGTTTTCGGCGGATAAGCCCACGCCTTGCCTGATCTTTGATCTGCCAACCCTGCGCGAGAAGTATGCGGAGCTGGAGCGGGCCTTTCCGTTCGCCGATATTTACTACGCCGTAAAGGCGAACCCCGATGAAGCGGTGATTCGCTGTCTGGCGTCGTTGGGAGCCAATTTCGACATTGCTTCCATCTTCGAGCTGCAAAAGCTGCAAACCCTGGGGATACCCGCGGAGCGGATGAGCTACGGCAATACCATTAAGAAAGCCTCGGATATTGCCTTTGCCTACGAGCAGGGACTGCGGCTGTTTGCCAGTGACTGTGAGTCAGACATCAGAAAGCTTGCAAAGTTCGCGCCAGGCAGCAAGGTGTACATCCGGGTACTGACGGAAGGCTCGGAAACCGCCGACTGGCCGCTGTCGCGAAAATTTGGCTGTCAGCGCGATATGGCCGTGGAGCTGATACTGCTGGCACGGGAGCTGGGACTGGAACCCTACGGCATTTCCTTTCATGTCGGCTCGCAGCAGCGGGATATCAGTAGCTGGGACGCAGCGATTGGCAAGGTCCGTTTTATTTTTGACCAGTTGGCTGATGCGGGTATCCAGCTGCAGATGATGAATATGGGCGGAGGGATGCCCGCGCATTACAAGCAGCGACAACAGGATATCGACGCCTACGGTAGCGCGATTCGACGCTTCCTTGAGGAGGACTTTGGTGACACGCCGCCGCGGGTGATTATCGAACCGGGTCGGTCGCTTGTTGCCGAGGCCGGTGTGCTGGTGAGTGAGGTGGTGCAGATTTCCACCAAGTCACAGGACTCCCTGGATCGCTGGGTGTATCTCGACGTGGGCTTGTTCGGTGGCCTGATAGAGGCCATTGGCGAAGCAATACAGTATCCGCTGCGTTGGGATCGCGAGGGCGGTGAGGATGAAGAAGTGATTATCGCCGGGCCGACCTGCGATAGCATGGATATTCTCTACGAGGATCATCGCTACCGCCTGCCCTTGAACCTGCAGGAGGGGGATCGCCTGTACTGGCTGTCGACGGGCGCGTACACCACCAGCTACAGCTCGGTGGAGTTCAACGGCATTCCGCCGCTTCGCAGCTACATGCTGGACACCACGGAATAAAAAAAGCCGCCAACTGCGGAGCAGGGCGGCTCGAAAACAATGCTTTGCCCCATTCGGGGCGCGGCGATTTAAAAGGTCATGCGCAGACGCCAGTAGAAGTCGGCTTCCAGGCGCTCGATGAAGTCTTCATCGGCAACATCGTCGTAGACGGGAGCCGCGGCAACCACTTCAGAGTACAGCCATTTGCCGTATTCAAATTTCACACGAAGACCCGCATCAGCCAGTGACTGCATGTCGCCCAGCTCGCCGCTGGCGTCTTGATAACGGCTGGCACCCATTTCGGCGAATACCGACGGTGTAATACGGATACCGGCCAGTTCGCCGATGGCCTTATCCAGCGCCATGCTCAGGTGGTAACCCTCGTCACCAATCAATACGCCGGGCAGGTAAGCGCTCAGGGTATCCATGCCACCCAATACAAATTGCTGCTGCTGAGGCAGCTGTGAGTCGCTGAGCTGGCCACGGGCGTTGGCCTTGAAGGTCAAACCATCGGCAATGCGTTGTTCGTAGCTGGCCGAGGGCAACAGTGCGATGAATTCTGCAGTACGTGCCGCAGCGGCAACGTCAGGCGGCGTAACACCTGCCGTGTCAAAGGGCTCGCGGTATTCATCGAAGCTGTCCAGCGTACCGCCATCCCCAAAGCCACCACGCAGACGCAGGTTCGCGGCAAAGCGCGATGCGTTGTGTCCCTTGCTTTGGTAACGGTTTTGGCTGTAACGCGCGCCGAGTTCCAGTACCTGATAATTCTCATCCAGAATCATCTCGCCGCTGTCTTTGCGCTCAATGGTTGAATCCACAAACTCAATGCGCTGGGTCAGGCTGAACTGTTTCCAGGGGGTACTGTAAAGTACCTGCTCGCCGCGGAGGGTGGCCTGGATAATTTCTGCGTCCAGTTCAACACCCTTATTGATGATCTGATTGGGCTGGCAGAACAGCGGGATTCCCAGCAGGTCGAAGCAGTCACCAGCTTGTACGGTGGCCACCTCGGGTTCGCGCAGGTAGTCCACATAGTTCAGGTCGATACCATACAGGCCCTGTGCGAAGGGGTGGTCAACGCTGACGCTGACTTGATTCAGCTCTTCACCGTCGCGGGATTCACCCAGATCGGTGAATGCGGTCTGGTATGACGCGCTGATTTGCGTACCGGATTCCGTTTTGTGCTTCACGCCAGCCAGGCCGAAGTAGCGGCCCAAAAAGCGGCTGCCCTTGTTGTTGGCTTCAACAATAAACTCGGTGGCCTTGTGATTTTCTACGGCTGTGCGAGTGAGGACCATATCTACCGCGTTCAGCCCCTGCTCGGTGTAGCTGATTTCGTAGTTGTAGCCAGCGCGGCGGCTGCGCAGATCTGCCAGAACCTTGGCGCGATGAAATTCACTCATCTTCAGATCGCTGTCGCCTTCCAGGCCTTTGAAATAGCTTGAAAGCTCTTCTGCACCAACTACCTGGTTCAGGGATTTCTGGTGGACGATGATGGCGATGCTGTCGAGCAGGCGGGCATAGTTCACGCTGACCAGCAGGTGGCCGTCTTCGTAGTAACGCTTGGCCAGTTTAATGACCGCTTCCGCCGGTGTGGCGGCGCTTTCCAGTACCGCAACCAGATCGCTGTCGCTGAGGTATTGGTTGCCATACACCTTGACGGCTACGCCATCGATGGTGGCCTGAACACCGCCTTCATTGCGGCGGGCTTCTATCACAGCATCCGCGCTGGCTGCAGCGGGCGGGATTACCGGTGGCAGATCAATTGCCATGTTTTGTCTCCTG
>NZ_CFHTQA010000025.1:0-53056 GCF_984394615.1 Spongiibacter sp.
CGCGGAAATTTGGCGATATTTTATAAAAGGGAGAGGTTGTGCAGACCTTCCTTAGAGTAACGGCGTGACGCGGTTTCGACCGCTGTGGAGGTAGCAGCATGTTGGAGTTATTGCCTATTCCCTTTCCCCACGTGGTGGGCCTGCGGGTGTCTGGCAAGGTTAATCACACAGATGTAGAGCAGTTGCGTGACAGTGTGGCGCGTAAACTTGAGAGCGAAGATCATCTGGGTATCTATATCGAGCTGGAGCATTTTCAGGGCTTCACTCTGCGTGGCTTGTTGCGCGAGATGCGCTTTGTCGCCAGCTTTTTTAAACGGATTACGCGTACGGCCTTGGTGGGTGAAGCGCGCTGGTACAGCCGTGCGGCGCAGTTGATAACGCACTGGATGCCCAATGCAGAAATTGAGCACTTTACCGATATCCAGCGTGACGAAGCGCTGCTTTGGGTGAGCGAGCGCGATGTTGGCGCGTTTTCAGGTTGATGTGACCGCTGGCGCGATCAACCGCCGGAATGGCAAGGCGCAAGGCAGTAATCAGACAGCAGTAAGGTAATGACTCCGCATGGCATCTTCCTCTCCCGCAATAGCGAGTTCCTCTCTCAAGGTCTGGGATGGCTTTGTCCGTATATTTCACTGGCTGCTGGTGGCCTGTGTTGCTTTTGCTTGGTGGTGCGGTGAGCAGGGCGGCGAGTGGATGGTTTGGCATATGCGTTGTGGCTATACCGTGCTGGGCCTAGTGATCTTCAGACTGGTGTGGGGCTTTGCTGGCCCCTTCTACGCGCGCTTCGCCCAGTTTGTGCGCTCCCCAACAACCGTGCTGCGCTACGGGCGAGAACTCATCAAGCGTCGTGAGCCTCACTATGTGGGGCACAACCCGGTCGGTGGCTGGGCGGTTATCTTGCTGCTGATGTTCTGTGCATTGCAGGCCGGTACCGGACTGTTCGCCAACGATGAAATTTTCAATGAAGGCCCGCTGGCCCATTGGGTGGATTACGACCTGAGCGTCGCCATTACCGAGTGGCATGAAATACTGTTCAATGGCCTGCTGGCCGTAGTGGCTGTGCATGTTCTTGGGGTGTTTTACCACCAGGTAATTCGTCGTGAAAATCTGATTTCGGCGATGTTCCACGGCAAAAAGCCGGCGGCGGACGCCGTCGACGCAGCGCCTGCCACGGCGCCAAAAGCGCGTAACGGCTTGGGGATTGTGGTGGCCGTTGTGGCAGGGCTGTTGGTGTGGGGGCTGATCAGTCTTTAAAGTTGTCGTGACAGCCTTTGCAGCTTTTCGCGACGTCCATAAACGCGGGCGCTACACTGGCTTTATCACCGCTTTTAGCGGCTTCCGCGAGGACGGCCGCGCTTTCTTGGAAAGCGGTCATGCGTTCGTTGAAATCGTCCCAGTTCTTCTCTATGGCGGGCAGTGCATCGCTGTCATCATCGCTGTAACTGCCGGGAATGAAGCCCTCTAATGGCATGGTGCTCAAGGTGGCGACATTCGCAGCGCGGCGGCTGAAATCTTTGCCATCCCAGTCCAGTTTGCCCTTCATCATGTCGCCCATCGGACCGAAATTCCAATAGATGGCGGTAAAGATGCCCTGCCGGTAGTCGATGGCGTCTTCCGGGTCTGGAGTGGCGAGTGCCAGCGTACTGGCGCTCAGCAAGCCGGCGGTCAGGCTGAGAACGGCCATTTTCTTCATGGTGATTTCCTCTCTCTTCATTACAGGGAAATGATCCACTCTCCACTGGATAGCGGATCTAACAAATCCATTAATGCCCTACCATACTACAGCGCTGCGGCGTTGGGGTGGGTTGGAATGCCGCCGTCAGTCGCCGTTGAAGCCGCTTTTCTCCGCCTGACGCAAAACGTCGCGCCAGGTGAGAATGCCGAGTGGCTGATTCTTGTCGTTGATAACGGGGAGACCGGAAACCCGGTGTTCGTTCAATCGTTGGATCGCGGTTTGCAAATCCTCGTCGGGGCGCAGGGTGACCAGTGCCCGACTCATGATTTGGTGAGCCAGCTTGTTCAGCGTGGCAAGGTCTTTCGCCGTCTCGGCGGGGGTGCCGATATTGGGGCTGATGGCAGCGAGCAGGTCGCGGTCAGAAATAATGCCCCGCACCTGCCCTGCGTCCATTACCACAAGGTGGTGAAATCCCGTCTGCTGAAACAGTTCCCTCAGCGTTGCCAGGCGGTCATCGGCGTCGACGGTGACCACCGGGGTGCTCATCAGCGCATCGACCCGCATGGTATTGCCCTATTCCTCGACGACGGCGAACTGCATGCCCGCGTGTTGTTCCAGGCGTTGCATCAGGGTAACGCCCATGCTGCTGGCTGGCGTCCAACTGCCGCCGGCACACTGTGATTCATTGACATCGCGGGCGAGGCAGAGAGCGGCTTGGGAAATCATTTTGGCGGTGGCGCCGTAACCGGGATCGCGATCGCCAGTCACCTTGCATTGCAGTGTTTTGCCGTTGCCGGACAGTGCGTAGAAGCGCATATCGAAAAAGCCCTTTTGCTGGGCTTCAGGACTTGGACCCTCACCGGGAGCGGGTAACAGTTTTTCCAGCAACCAGCGTCCCGGTTTGATGGCGGCTCCCAGCATAAAGGCGGCGAGGCTGCCCCCGATAGCCGAGGCGCGCAGTCGTCCGGCAAGGCCGGTACCGGTCAACATGGTTTCTTCGTAGCGGAAGTGATCGCCGTAGGCTTTGCCCAGCAAATAATGGCTGCGCTGTACGACTCGGGTGTTGATGGCCGCCATGATAAAGGGCGACATCCAACGGCCGCTGATGACGTCCAGTTCGGCGAGGCCGGGGTTGCGCTGTCGGCCGTGGAAGCCGGCACCGGGACACAGCAGGTAAGGGTCTGCCATTTGCTTGCGCAGCGCGGGGTCTTCGGAGGCTTCTTTCATCACGTTGAGCAGGCTGGCGAAGGTGCCGCCGGACAGGCCGCCCTTGGCTGCCTTGACGCGCATGCGGATATCTTCGCTGGGGTGGCCGTAGCGCTCGCGGAAGTGCGTCTGGGTAAACAGCACGCCGAGATCTGAAGGGATGGAGTCGAAACCGCAGCAGTGTACCAGCCGGGCGCCGCTCTGGCTGGCGGTTGTCTGATACCGGTCGATCATGGCGCGTATCCAGTGGACTTCACCCGTGAGATCGCAGTAGTCCGTGCCGGTTTCCGCACAGACTTTGACCAGGGCCTCGCCGTACAGCGCATAGGGTCCAACGGTAGACAGCACAACCTGCGCTTTGGCGGCCATGGCGCGCAGGGAGACTTCGTCGCTGGAGTCTGCGATCAGCAAGTCAGGTTTGTCGCCGCTCAAGGCGTCGCGAGTTTCCTGAAGCTTGCGTTCATTTCGGCCCGCCATTGCCCAGCGGAGCGGGGATTCTTCTCCACGATAGCTGCTCAGGTATTCGCAGATAATCTGTCCGACAAAGCTGCTCGCTCCAAAAACAATCACCTCGTATTGCGTGTCGCTCACGTATCACTCCTCTGTGGGGGTTCAGCCCTATGCTTTTTGGGTTTGCAGCCAGTGTAGTTGTACCCGCTGCGATTGCCATGATCTGCGATGTCCGGTTTGGTCCTGGGCGCGCCAGCCCCGGTATGTCATGGCTTACTGAATGTAGTGGGGGGTGTTGCGCATACAGGCAGAGCGATCTTCTTCATAGAGGATTTTTTCACACTCTCTGAGCCGCCATTCGCGCTCGGCATCGTACTGACCGCTGGCGCAGGCACTGAGTCCTGCGCAGCTGGCCAATGTGAAGAGGATTACTGCATATCGCATGTGGCTCGGTTTTCCCAAAGAGCAGCAAGGATCGCGCTGCGCGTGATCAGGCCGACCAGTTTGCCGTCATCAATAACCGGATAAAGCTTGGGCTTGTTTTTGCCCATGTTCTGCGCAAGATCGACGATGTTCTGCTCAGGAGATACCGCCAGTACTTCGTTGTGCATCACGTCATCAACATTGGGGGCGCCTTCGCAGTGATAGCTGCTGACCAGCATGGAGTGAATACAGTCCTGCTCGGATACAAAGCCGACGACTGCGCCGCCGTCAGCCACAACGGGCAGGCCCATTACGCGGTTACGCAGCAGAATGTCTACCACTTCTCCCAGGGGCGTATGGTGCTTAACGTAAGGCGAAGGGCTGATCATGACGTCCCGAACGCGAATACTTGTACTCATGGAATGCTCCTCCTTTTGCTGTTCACTATACGCCGCTACTTCTGCAAAGTGTGAGTGCTATTCATCAGCTTATGCGGTCAAGCGGCCGTCGCGATAATCGCGCAGTGCTTGTTCGATTTCCTCGCTGCTGTTCATCACAAACGGGCCGTATTGAACGATCGGCTCCCTCAGTGGCTGCCCTGCCAGCACTAATGCCCCGCCGCCGCTTGGGGTACTGAGGCAGAGCTCATCGCCCGGCGTTAAGATGCCCGCCTGTCCTTCTGTAAGTTGGCGGTCGCCGATTTGAATCTCGCCGTCGTAGGCATAGACAAAGGCATTGTGCTGCGGGTTCAACGCGATATTCAGGGTGTTACCTGCCGCAAGCCCAATATCGAGATACAGTGGGTCGCTGCGCAGTTGCCGCCCGTCCAGGCCGTTTACATAGCCGATACTTTCCTGGCCGAAATCGGGAAGCCAGCAGCGCCCGGCAATATGCCGCAGTGAGATGCCGGCTTCGGGGGAAAGGGACGGTATCTGTGCGGCGGGAATATCATGGTAGTCGGCAGCGCAAAGCTTCTCGGCAGCAGGCAGGTTGACCCACAATTGGAAGCCACGCATCAGTCCGGACTCCTGCTGCGGCATTTCTGAGTGAATAATGCCCCGCCCTGCGGTCATCCACTGCACGTCTCCGGGGCCGAGGTCACCGCGATTGCCCATATGGTCCTCGTGCAGCATGTGGCCGGCGAGCATATAGGTGACCGTTTCAAACCCCCGGTGAGGGTGTGAGGGGAAGCCTGCGAGATAATCCTCGGGTTGGTCGGAGTAAAACTCATCCAGCATCAGAAACGGATCCAGCCTCACCCCGGCCGATTGGCCAAGGCTGCGCTTGAGCTTCACGCCGGCGCCATCGGATGTCGCAACGGCAGGAATGATCTGTGCAATATTACGGTGACTCATGGGACTGTCTCCTCCTGCGGGCGGCCATATCAGCGCAGCTGAGCCTGCATCGCTTCGCGGGCCTGCTGACGAGCCGCGCTGGCGTGTTCAGGCCCCATGTTCAGGCCTTCGGCGTAGATGAAATGGATGTTGCTGACGCCCATCAACCCGAAGATGTGGCGCACGTAGAGCGTTTGGGTGTCCAGCTCGGTCCCGACATATTGCCCGCCGCGGGCTGCCAGCACGGTCACCGGCTTATCACCCACCAGGCCTACCGGGCCGTTCTCAGTGTAGCGGAAGGTTTCCCCGGCCCGTGCCACGTGATCAATCCATGCCTTGAAGGTTGAAGGAATACCAAAGTTGTACATGGGCAGGGCAATAATCAGCTCATCGGCGTCGCGCAGCTCCTGAATCAGCGCGTCTGACTCGGCCACGACGGCGGCCTGCGCGCTGCTGCGCTCAGTGGCGGGGGTGGTGAATGCGCCGAAGCGCTCACCGTCGATATGTGGCAGAGGCGCGGCATTCAAATCGCGATGCACGATAGTGAGGTCTTCACCGGCCTCTTTGCGCAGCGCGATGAACTCGTCGGCCATTTGTGAAGACTGGCTGTCGGCGCCACGCAGGCTGCTGCTGAGATAGAGAATCTGTGTGCTCATACTAGGTTCCTCCTGAGGAATCACTGTCGGTATGGCACTAGTTAACTATCTATTTATTTGGTTAAAAAGCGCATTTTTATGCTCTATATGATCTAGTATTTTGATTGTTTCTGGTCGTTATCTCTATATCTGTTGCTACGGCAGCCTGTCTGAGTCCGAATCGCTGGCCCACTTCTGCCACCAGAAATTCATCGCTTTTGGCGAAAATTTCGCTTGAGGGTGGGCGCCATCTTGATCAATGAGGAGGACTCGGCTTTGGTGTTCTGCCGCCTGAGGCCAAAGGGGGCGCTCTGAGCCGGTATTAGGGTTGCCGTGTTTGATGAATGCCGCCCAGTAATCGCGCAGGCGTTCGGCTGTTTTGCGGTCACCGTCACTGGTCGCCGGAGTCAGTCCGAACAGGTAATTCATATCGGCGCAATGAGCGGCCCCTGCTTGCGTTTTGCGTTTGTCTTGCGGGACATAGTCAAAATGGTAGGCCCAGGCTGGTGCCCGCTGCGAGGCAAAAGCCGGCATGCCGACGGCGGCTGAGGTGAACATGAAGTCGGTCTGTACCTGCCGCAGAAGGTCTTGCGGCGATGAGGCCTTTGGGTAGATCTCCGCCACGTCTTTTAGCGTAATACCAAACTTTTGCTTCAACACCTGCTCATCGAAGCCCATTAGCCCAAAGATGCTGGCTTCATCGCTGGTCGACCCCGAGAGATACGGCACGGCAGACTGCTGTCCGCTGGCGAAGGCTTCTGCTAGCGATGTGCGCAGTAAGTGGCGATCGACAATGGCGCCGTAGTCTGGCGGGCCGGGGTCGGCATTCAGGATGGCGGTCGGGCTCAGTTGTCTGAGTAACGACAATGCTTCCTCACCTTCCCCGTCGATACCGGCGCGTTGTGCAAAGGCCAGCCCTTCCTGTTCGGCTCGCGCCAGCGGGCGCGCGGCATTGAAAAGCCCGCCAGCAGAGTGGGCGGCTGCACCGGCAAACAGTCCCTGCGAGGCGGGCGATGTCATCAGTGCGTTGACGCTTGAGCCACCGGCCGAACAACCCAGTAGGGTGATCTTGTCAGGGTCACCGCCAAAGGCGCGAATATTGCGTTTTACCCACTGCAGAGCGGCGATCTGGTCGCTGAGCCAGAAATTACCTGTGCCGTGACCAGCTTCTGCGGTCAGTGCCGGGTGAGAGAAAAAGCCCAATCGCCCCAGTCGATAGTTCGGGGATACCAGAATAACGCCGCGTTTCACGACGGGCGACAGCATGTGCTCGGCGATGTAACGGCCTGAGCCAACAAAGTAGGCGCCACCGTGGATGGAGAACAACACGGGAAGGTCCTGCCCTTCATGCTCTGGGACAACAATATTCAGCGTCAGGCAGTCTTCGCTCTGTCGCGCCGGGGCTTTCCCTCTTCGCGGGGGTTGGATGCAGTCGGGGCCGAACTCGCGGCCATCGTGAATGCCTTCCCAGGGCTGTGCGGCTTGGGTTTCCTGCCAGCGCCGGGTGCCGACCGGGGGCGCCGCGTAGGGAATACCGAGATAAGCCGCACCTTGCTCGAGCGCCCGGCCTCTGACTTTTCCTAGGTCCGTGGCGACGATCGGATCTGAATTCTGGGCTATGGTGGCTGAGCTAATAGCCAGCACGACAGCGGCTATGCTGGCTCGAAATATCGGCATGATATGGCACCCTGTTATTGTCTTATTCAATCGCTACATTCTGAATAATATTAACCATGTGTGCAAGTTTGATCTTGCGAGCAAAGCCAAAAGATGCGTAATGCCAGCTTCCTAATATTGATTTTCTCGCTCAAAGCGCGCAGTTTTTGCCTATCTCATATCAAATAAGTTGATTAATTATGCGTGGACCGCGAACCAGCCTCGATCAGTGGCACTGCTTTATGGCCGTCGTGGACGAAGGCAGTTATGCCCGTGCTGCGGAAGCCCTGCACAAGAGTCAGTCGGCGGTGACCTATGCGATTCAGAAGCTGGAAGAGCAGTTGGATGTCGCGTTGTTCGAAATTCGCGGCAGAAAGGCGGAGCTGACGGAAGCTGGGCAAATTCTGTATCGGCGTGGGCGTGCGCTGCTGGACGAGGCGGTACGGGTGGAAACCTCGGCCAAAGCTGTGTCGGCGGGCTGGGAGCCGCAGTTGCGGATTGTCAGTGATACGTTGTTTCCACAGAGTGCGATGCTGGACTGCCTGGCTGTGCTGGCTGAGGAATGTCCGGAGACTCGGCTTGAGAGCATTGAAACCGTGTTAAGTGGTGCGGAAGAAGCGCTGCTTGAGCAACGCTGTGATATTGCGATCACCGGTATCGTGCCGCCAGGGTTTCTTGGTGATCCCCTGCTGCGGGTGCGCTTTCTGGCGGTTGCCCACCGAGACCACCCTCTTCACCAAATGGAGCGAGAGCTGAGTTACCGTGACCTGCGCCCTCACCGCCAGGTCGTTGTGCGCGATTCGGCTGTACGTCGCCGCCGGGACTCTGGCTGGCTGGATGCTGCGCAGCGTCTCACGGTTAGCCGCATGGATATGTCGCTCAAGGCGGTTTGCCGCGGTTTGGGCTTTGCATGGCTGCCAGAAGTGGTCATGCAGGAGCAGCTGGCCAGTGGTGAGTTGCAGGTATTGCCGTTGCGAGAGGGCCGCGAACGCTTTGCTGATTTGTTTATCGTGCTTCCTGATCGCGAACTGGCAGGGCCGGTGACCCGCCGGGCAGAGGCATTGCTGAAAGCGGCAGTTGGTCGCCTGGACTGCGGCTTAGAGGCATAAAAAAGGAGGCCCGAAGGCCTCCAATAAAGTTAAGGCACTGGGTGGAGCAAAAACTTAGTCGAGCGCGGCAACGCGCTGGTTGTACTGGCGAGCTAGGCCGTTGTACTGCTGGGCGTAGCTTTCCAAGCGTCCGACGGCGTAGTTGTACACAAAAGCATCCGGAGCCTGACAGGACTCCAGGCGTTTGCTGGCCGTTTCAATGTATTCATTCACACGTTCGCGCAGAGCGGCGACTTCTTCGATGCTGCTTTCCGAAAAAGCGGGCAGTGCGGGTGCGCCCATAATGGCAGCCATCGCGCAGGCGGCATGTGCGCTGCTGGCCGAGACATACATCACCAGGGCGATCGCGCCCATCGATAAACGTTTCATGGTCTTGCCTCGTTACTGATGTGGAAGGGTGTGTAGTTGTATGCTACCAAAATACACACTAAATGCACGGAGTGTTACGACTTAAATGTCGGATTCGATGAAAAATTACACAAATTTAAAGATTGTGCGGGGAAAATCCGGGTTTTCGGTGGGTTTTGGTGGGCGGAGAAGTGTTACCGGAGGATGTTTTGCCAGCGTGACGGGGAAAATATCCACACAAAACATAGGGCAAGTGTTACCCCTCGGGCGATATTCAGGCAGGTAAAGGCGAACCATAAGCCGTGATTACCCCAGCTCTGGCTGGTGTACCAGATAGGCAAATAGAGCCCGAAGACACTGACAAGCATGCAATATTGCAATGCCTTGGTGCGCAGCGCGCCAATGAAAATGCCGTCGTAGCAATAGCAGGCTGCGCTTGCTAGTGGGAGGATAATCAGCCAGTTGTAGTATTCGCTGGCTGCGCTGCGGACATCGGGAAGGTCAGTCATGGTGTCGAGCAGAGGTGTTTCGGCTACGAGTAAAAGCAGGCTGGCGGCAATCGCCGAATACAGTGCCCAGCGCCCGCAGCAGCGGCATACTGCTATGAAGCGCTGCCGATCGCTATCGGCAAAGGCTCTGCCAGCCAGTGCTTCGGCGGCATGTGCGAAGCCATCCATGCCATAAGCGGCGGCCATGACCAATTGCATCAAAATGGCGTTCGCTGCCAGTGTGGTTGCGCCCTGCGATGCCCCTTGTGCCGTGAAAAAGCTGAGGCTGAAAAGCAGCGAGGCGGTACGCACAAAAATCTCGAAGTTGTTTTTTGCGAGCCGGCGTATCGTGGGTCCTTGCTGAAGGCTTTGTTTGAGCCCTCTGCGAATCGCTTGGCTGAGCGGCTTGCGGGTGGCCCAGAGGCCAAGAATCAGTGCCAGGTACTCGCTGATTGTGCTGGCGATGGCTGCGCCAGTGCTGTTCATCTCCAGTCCGATAATAAACAGCAAGTCCAGCAGGATGTTGGCGCAGTTGCCGCATACGGCGATCAGCAGAGGCCATCGCGCTTGGCGTTGTCCCAGCAGCCAGCCCGTGATCGCGTAGCTGCAAAGCACCGCCGGAGCGCCGTAAAGGCGCCAATAAAGGTAGCCGCTGGCTATCGGTTGCAGGGAGTCACTGGCATTCATCAGTGAAAGGCCGACGCTTCGCAATGCTGGGCCTGCCAGGAAAATCAGGCAGCCCAGCAGTATTCCGGCTCCCAGTGCTTTTACCAACAGGGCGCTGCTGTCTTCGTGATGGCTTTGGGCGCTCGCGCCGGTGGTGCCCATACGCAAGAAGCCAAATGCCCAATAACACAGGGATAGCAGGCTGCTGCCGATGGCGACTGCGCTCAGGTAGCGACTGTCTGGCAAATGGCCCAGGATGGCGGTATCAACCAGACCAAACAGCGGAATCGACAAATTGGCCAGAATCATCGGCCAGGACAGCGACCAGACTTCGGCGTTGAGGCTTTTGGTTTGCGACGACATGGCTGATTTCCCGTTGAGCGCGCAGTGTACGGGGTGTGTGAGGGTTTTGCACAAGACCGGTGCAAATTTGACCAACTTTTTTGGCGTTGCCAAACTGGCGAAATTTCGCAATATGTAGTGGTTCTGAGGGCTATGTGGGCGCCTAATTTGTGTTGAGTGCATTCAAGGGTGTTTCGGCTTTAATGCCGTGCACTCGGATTTGCACCGCTTCGGAGTAGCCTTGCTGCTTTCTTCAGGTTTATAATTGCGGCGTTTTGTCGCACCCAAAGCTGACTCAGCGCGGGTTTATACACAATTATAAAGAAAGATGAGGGGACTTCCGTTCTTCACTGAGCGGTGCCGCTGCTCGTCTTTTTTTGGTAACCCTCCTTAAATCGCGAAGGCGTTCCAAAGAGTGGAAACCGCTGTGTATTGCCAGCCGTAGGTAAGCAGAGGGGTTTTTATAACTTATACGGAGACACGGGAGATGTATCTACAAGCGAAACGGCTGTATAAGCTGGCGCTTAGTCCTGTGCTGATGCTGCTTAGCCTGTTTAGTACTGGCGCGTGGGCGAATGATGGTAGCCCCCAGCGTTGGCAAACCAATATGACGCCAGGCGTCACTGAAGTTGGCGCCAAGATCTATGACCTGCATATGCTGGTACTTTGGATCTGCGTTGCCGTCGGTGTCATTGTTTTTGCCGTGATGTTCTACTCGGTATTTGCGTACCGCCGCGATCGTCACCAGGAGCCGGCGACTTTCCACGAAAATACCAAACTGGAAATCGCGTGGACGGTTGTGCCTTTCCTGCTGTTGATCGTCATGGCAGTGCCGGCCACCAATACGCTGATCGAGATCTACGACACTGACGACGCTGAGCTGGACATCCTGATTACCGGCTACCAGTGGAAGTGGAAGTACGAGTACATCAATCCCGAAGGCGACAATGTCAGCTTTTTCTCCTCGCTGCTGACGGACAAAGCTGAGATCGGCAATACCGAAGACAAAGGGTCCAACTACCTGCTGGAAGTTGATGAGCCCCTGGTCCTGCCGGTTGGTAAAAAAGTACGTTTCCTCGTCACTGCAAACGACGTGCTCCACGCTTGGTGGGTTCCCGCCCTGGCAGTTAAGCGCGATGCGATTCCCGGCTTTATTAACGAGGCGTGGACAAATGCCACGGAAACCGGCGTGTATCGCGGCCAGTGTGCAGAGCTTTGTGGTCGTGACCACGGCTTCATGCCCATCGTTGTCAACGTTGTTGAAGAAGCCGACTACAAGACGTGGATGGCTGATAAGCAGGCCGAAGCAGCAGAAATCAAAAAGCTGATGGAACAGACCTTCAGCATGGATGAGCTGGTTGAGCGCGGCAAAACCGTTTACAACCGTTCTTGTGTTGCTTGTCACGGCGCTAACGGTGAAGGTGGCGTGGGTAAACCTATTGCCAACAGCCCGATTGCGACCGGCGAAGTTGCCCAACATATCAATGTGTTGGTTAACGGCGTACCAGGCACTGCCATGCAGGCCTTTGGTGGTCAGCTGAACGATGTCGATCTCGCGGCAGTAGTGACTTACACCCGTAATGCCTTTGGCAACAACATGGGTGACAAAGTACAGCCGATCGATGTTTACAACTTCAAGAAAGGTCAGTAGGAGGATTCAACATGGGTGCTCACGGACCTGCTAAAGGTTTCACCCGGTGGTTAACCACCACCAACCACAAAGACATCGGCTCGATGTATCTGTGGTTCAGCTTCGCGATGTTCCTGTTGGGCGGCTCGTTCGCCATGGTTATTCGCGCTGAGCTGTTCCAACCCGGTCTGCAAATTGTAGAGCCGGAATTCTTTAACCAGATGACCACCATGCACGGTCTGGTCATGGTTTTCGGCGCCATCATGCCGGCCTTTGTTGGCCTGGCGAACTGGATGATTCCGATGATGATTGGTGCGCCCGATATGGCGCTGCCGCGGATGAACAACTGGTCGTTCTGGATTCTTCCTCCGACCTTCCTGATGCTGGCATCTACCCTGTTCATGGAAGGGGGCGGTCCTAACTTCGGTTGGACGTTCTACGCGCCACTGTCGACGACCTATGCGCCGCCGAGCGTAACCTTCTTTATCTTCGCGGTTCACGCGATGGGTATTTCGTCGATCATGGGCTCCATCAACATCATCGCAACCGTTGTAAACATGCGCGCTCCGGGCATGACTTACATGAAGATGCCGATGTTTGTATGGACCTGGCTGATCACGGCTTTCCTGCTGGTTGCGGTTATGCCCGTACTGGCTGGCGCGGTGACCATGATGCTGATGGATATCCATTTCGGTACCAGCTTCTTTAACGCAGCAGGTGGCGGCGACCCGGTTCTGTTCCAGCACGTGTTTTGGTTCTTTGGTCACCCCGAGGTATACATCATCATTCTGCCGGCCTTCGGTGTTGTGTCCGAGATCATTCCGACCTTCTCCCGCAAGCCGCTGTTTGGTTACGCCTCTATGGTTTACGCAACAGCGTCGATCGCTTTCCTGTCGTTCATCGTGTGGGTTCACCACATGTATACGGTGGGTCTGCCGATTGCCGGTGAGCTGTTCTTCATGTACGCGACCATGCTGATCGCCGTTCCGACAGCCGCGAAGGTGTTTAACTGGATTACCACTATGTTCAAGGGCTCTATTACCCTTGAAACGCCGATGCTGTTTGCGATCGCCAAGGTATTCCTGTTCACCATCGGTGGTTTCTCTGGCCTGATGCTGGCAATGGCGCCCGCGGACTTCCAGTACCATGACAGCTACTTTGTTGTTGCTCACTTCCACTACACCATGGTGGCGGGTGCGATCTTTGCGCTGTCTGCAGCGGTATACTACTGGCTGCCCAAGTGGACTGGCCGTATGTACAACGAGACCATGGGTAAAACCCATTTCTGGATTTCGTTCATCGGTTTCAACCTGACCTTCTTCCCGCAGCACTTTGTGGGTCTGGCAGGCATGCCGCGCCGTATTCCTGACTACAACCTGATGTTCGCAGATTTCAACATGATCTCGTCCATCGGTGCGTTCATCTACGGCTCCAGCCAGCTGCTGTTCTTGTTCAACGTGGTTCGTACTATTACCCACGGCAAGCCAGTATCTGATGCGAAAGTATGGGATGGTGCTACCACCCTTGAGTGGACGGTGCCCAGCCCCGCGCCTTACCATACTTTCAGCACGCCGCCGGAAGTTAAGTAAGAGAGGTCAATCATGGCAAACACAACGCAGAACAACATCATTAAAACCAGCGGTAAGCTGATGGTCTTGGTGGTTGCAATGTTTGCGTTTGCCATGTGGGTGATGCCCCCCTTGTACGACGCCTTGTGCGAAGTGCTGGGCATCAATGGCAAGACCGGCGGCCGCTATGAGGTCGTCGAGAGCAATATCGATACTGAGCGTACAGTGAAGGTGCAGTTCGTTGCTCAAAACAACGAGCAGATGCCCTGGGAGTTTGGCCCGAATATCAGCCAGGTTGTTGTTCACCCCGGTGAGGCGACAACGGTGACGTTCCATGCCAAGAATACGCAGGACAAATTTATGGTGTCCCAGTCTATTCCCAGCATCGTGCCATCACGGGCGGCGGAGTACTTCCATAAAACGGAGTGCTTCTGTTTTAACCAGCAGCCGCTGGAGGCTGGTGAAAAAGCCGACATGCCGTTGCGCTTTATTGTCGATCGCGATTTGCCTAAAGATGTTCACGTCATCACCCTGTCCTACACTATTTTTGACGTAACCGAGATGGCCGCAGAGCAGAACTCTGTTGCGGCATCACAATAGGAAAGAGATTTTTCTCTAACGAGAAAACGGAGACTTATACACATGGCGGGTCAAAGCAACGCCGGGCACGAAACGTATTACGTGCCTGAAAAAAGCAGCTTGGCTGTAAACGCAACGATTGGTTTAGTCGCGTCGGTTTATGGTGCGGCGGCAGTCATTAATGATCACACCTACCGCCCTGGAGAAGAGACCAATTCTTCGTTCATCCTGTTTGCGGGTCTGGCATATTTCGCCGCTACGTTGTGGATGTGGTTTGCCACGACTATCCGCGAAAACCGACAGGGTATGAACAGCGGGCAGCTCAAGCACTCCTACGTGATTGGCATGCAGTGGTTCATTTTCTCTGAGGTGATGTTCTTCGCCGCGTTTTTCGGTGCCCTCTTCTATATCCGCAACCTGGCGGGTCCCTGGCTGGCAGGCGAGGGCGATGGTGGCTCGATGAACGAACTGCTGTGGCCGGGCTTTGAGTACAGCTGGCCGCTGCTCGAAACGCCTCAGGACGCCATCGGCGGTGTTGCTGCGCAGCAAGCTGCCGGTCACCTGGCTAACAATGGTGTTTTCACCGGCGCAGAAAAGCACTTGTCCTTCCCGGGCTTTGCAAACATTGGCCACTGGCTGCCGCTGTACAACACGCTTATCCTGCTGACTTCCAGCTTCACTTGCCACATTGCCCATATGGGTATTAAAGAAAACAACCGCAAGAAGTTTAACTTGTGGCTGTTCATCACTGTGGCGTTGGGTGCGATCTTCCTGTACCTGCAGTACATGGAGTATCACGAAGCGCTGTTTGAATACGGCATCAAGCTGAACAGCGGTGTCTACGGTACGACGTTCTTCATGCTGACCGGCTTCCACGGCTTCCACGTGGCAATGGGTACTATCATGCTGCTGATCCAGTGGCTGCGCTCAACAACCAAAGGTCACTTTAGCGCTGAAGACCAGTTTGGTTTCGAGGCCTCATCCTGGTACTGGCACTTTGTTGACGTGGTATGGGTATTCCTGTTCCTGTTCGTTTACATCCTCTGAGTTTTCTCTGAGGGGTGCCGAAACGGCCGGACTCGTACATTTGCTTTGCAAATGAACGGCTCCGGCCGATTTTTTATTCTGAGTCTTGAGTGAGTTGGGCTTCTCCGCTGTCGAGATAGCGTTGATCCCAAGGGGCTTTAGAGCCGAGTTGGCCGGTATAAACACCGTAAAACAAAAAGCCCATCAGCGCCGTTGCCAAGGCAAGACGAACACTCAGTGACTGCCAGGTCCGCATCGTGGTGCCGCGGTCCTTAAACAGAAAAAACAGGCCGCTGAACAGGCTGATGCACAGTGCAATAAACAGCACAACGATGACCACTTTTAACCACATAGATCGTCTCCCTCGGATTTTGCCGCAGTATACACAATCGGATTCTTGCTATGTCTGATCGACCGGAACGTTTGCAGTGGCACCTGGATTGGAAATCCCTGTTAGCGACCGTGCTGATACTCCCGGTGTTGGTCAGTCTGGGGTTTTGGCAGCTGAGTCGGGCCGATGAGAAGCAGGCCTTGCTGGATGCCGCCCAGGCTCGTCGAGGCCAGCCTGCCGTGGATGTTGCTCAGCTGGAGGCGTTTCCCAATTATTTGCCGGTTTACGCTGATGGCGAGTTCGATAGCGAGCGCTATTGGTTGTTGGATAACCGGATCAGGCAGGGCCAATTCGGTTATGAGATAATCGCACTTTTTGTGCTCAGTGATGGGCGTGAGTTGCTGGTCGAACGCGGCTGGGTGGCGGCGGATCCTTCGCGCCAAACGCTACCAGTGCTTGATTGGCCAGAAGGCAAGGTGCGCTTGCAGGGTGAGCTGTATCGCTCTACAGAAAAGCCTTTCAGTCTGGGCGAAGAAGTGCCGCAAGGATGGCCTCGCCGTCAGCAGTGGCTGCAGGAAGAACGGCTTCACGAGGAATTTCCCGCTTTGTTACCTACCGCACTCATGTTGAGTGAGCTGAGTCCGGCTGCATTGCGTACCAGCAGGGTATTAATTAATGTGTTGCCGCAAAAGCATCAGGGCTATGCCGTCCAATGGTTTGCGATGGCGGCGGTGTTAAGCGTGATTTTCATCATCCGCAACAGTAATATCCTGTCGCGCCGAAAAAAGCGACAAGACTAAAGGAAACATTCATGACTTCAGAGGCTACATCCGGCAACAAAAAGCAGGTTGCCCTGATATTGGCGATCCCAGTGGTGGTCATTCTGCTGTCCAGCCTGCTGTTTATGCTGGCGCAGCGCAATGTGCTGGATTTCGGAACGGTCAATCGCGGTGCATTGATCCGCCCTCCGGTTCAGCTTTCTTCGCTGCACCCACATCGCATTGACGGCGGAGAGTTCCTGTTCAACCAGCCCGAATCTAAATGGGTATATATGGTCGTGGGTGGCAAAACCTGTGAAGGTACCTGCGAACGCATGCTCTACCTGACTCGTCAGACTCACGTTGCATTGGGTAAAAAAACCAACCGGGTTGAGCGGGTGTATCTTGCGACCGATGGGGCTATTTCGCCCGAGCTGCGCGATTTTCTGGAAGCCGAACACGAAGACATGACGGTGTTAAGTGTGGATGGCTCGGAATTCGTTGCTTCGCTCAAGCATTTGCCGACCTCGCCGCTCGATCCGCTGAGCTTCTTTGTGGTGGACCCCAAAGGGTGGGTGATGATGACGTACCGGGCTGAGGACACGGAAACCGACACGCTTACGACTCTGGGTAAGGATATCCTCAAAGATATGAAACGCCTGCTGAAATAGCAGAGGGCGAATGACGACATAGTGGTAGAACAACAATGATGACGCTATTTAACGCTCCTGAATATCGCAAGCCCGGTTTTAGGCTTGCCCTGCTCGCTTGCCTGGTGGCCGTTATTGTATTGGGAATGGGGGTGTTTACCCGCCTTGCCGATGCTGGCCTGGGTTGTCCCGACTGGCCTGGCTGCTACGGCCATGCCTTGTGGCCAAAAGCCGATCATGAAGTGGCTCGCGCGAACGAAGCGTTCCCCGATATGCCAGTTGAGCATGACAAGACCTGGCCAGAAATGATCCACCGCTACCTTGCAGCCAGCTTGGGACTGTTCACCATTGGTCTACTGGTATTCGCCGTACGCAACCGCAGCCCCGAGCAGCCGCTCAAGCTGCCCGCTTTTATCTTTGCCTTCATTATCTTGCAGGGCATGTTTGGTATGTGGACGGTCACCTTGAAACTGTGGCCGCAAGTGGTCACCGCGCACCTGCTGGGTGGGTTCACAACATTGAGTTTGCTGTGGCTGCTGACATTGCGGCTGAACAATCAGCGTTGGCAGGTTCCGGCGATCAGCGAAGCGCGCCTCCTGGCGCTGCGTAAACTGGCGGTGCTGGGATTAATCATTGTGGTCTGCCAGATTGCGCTGGGCGGATGGACGACATCGAACTATGCCGATATCGCTTGCCCGGACTTCCCGCGTTGCCAGGGGGCGTGGCTACCGCCGATGGACTTCGCCAATGGTTTTAATATCGCACAGCACGTAGGGCCTAATTATTTGGGAGGAGTGCTGGACAATGATGCGCGCGTGACCATCCATGTCATGCACCGCTTTGGCGCGATCGTCACCACTGCATATCTTCTCTTCCTGTTTGTTCGCTTGCGTGGTTTGGGCACCGTCCCGGCCAGCCGTCTGTCCGTTGTTATGTTGCTGGTACTGGCCGCGCAGGTCATGCTGGGCATCAGCAATATCATTTTCAATTTTCCCATCGCTGTTGCCGTAACGCACAATCTTGTGGGTGCGCTGCTGCTGCTGGTGATGGTGACCACGAACTATTGCGTTTTCACCACTGAGGTGAATCGCGGGGGTACGAAAGTATGAGTGAAGAAAACGCCGCGGCTGCCGGGAGGCATCACGAGGCGGTGAGCTGGCGGGACTACTACGAGCTGTGCAAGCCCAATGTGGTGCTGTTGATGCTGCTGACGTCGGTAATCGGCATGTTTATGGCGGTGCCCGGTATGGTGCCCTGGCGAGTGCTGGTATTCGGTAACCTCGGTATTGCCCTGTGCGCCGCCTCGGCGGCAGCGGTAAACCATCTGGTGGACCGTCGTATCGACCTTATCATGGCGCGCACCCACAACCGGCCGATTGCCCAAGGGCGAGTGAAAACGCTTAACGCCGGGATTTTCGCCGGTGCGTTGTGCGTGATCGGTATGGCGATACTGTTTGTCGAAATCAACGCCCTGACAGCGTGGCTGACCTTTGCTTCACTGCTGGGTTATGCAGTGATTTACACCCTCTATCTGAAGCGGGCGACACCGCAAAATATCGTGATTGGTGGCATTGCCGGTGCGGCGCCCCCGCTGCTCGGCTGGACGGCCGTAACCGGCGAAATTCACGGTCATGCTCTGTTGTTGGTGTTAATTATTTTTGTGTGGACACCCCCGCATTTCTGGGCGCTGGCGATTCACCGTCGGGATGATTACGCCAAAGTCGACATTCCCATGCTGCCGGTCACCCACGGCATTGGGTACACCAAGCTGCACACCTTCCTCTACACTATTTTGCTGTTTGTTGTAACGCTGTTACCCTTCGCCACGGGTTTGAGTGGCCCGCTGTACCTGCTAGGTGCGGTGTGTCTGGGTGCTGGTTTTATCTATTGGGCCATCGTGCTGTTGCGCGGTAATGATCCCAAGGCGCCGATGGCGACATTCAAGTATTCGATCATTTACCTGATGGCACTGTTCATTGTGATGCTGCTCGATCACTACATGCTGCCAGCAACGGTGATATATGAGGTCTCTGGCTAATGAGTGGTGAAAATACTCCGGCGAACAGCCAACAAAAACGCGGTATTCGCCTCACAGTACTGGCGATTTTTGTGGTTGCCAGTGTGCTGGTGGGCAGTTTTTTCTATTCCTTCACGCAGGCTCGGGTAATGACTCGCGATGAGTTGCGAGAACAGGGTGCCTACCTCTACGAAAATCCGCGTATGCTGCCGGGCTTCAGCCTGGTTGACGAAAGTAACGCGACGCTGACGCCGGATAGCTTGAAGGGAAAATGGAACCTGATGTTTTTTGGTTTCACATACTGCCCTGATATCTGTCCGACCACATTGGCTCAGCTCAAGCTGTTTTATCAAGAGTTGGATCCCGAGGTGCAGGCCGATACCCAGATTTGGCTGGTGAGCGTGGATCCCGCGCGGGATACTCCCGAGCAGTTGGACAGCTACCTGGAGTTCTTCCATCCGGCATTTCGTGGCATGACGGGCGACTTTCTGGAAATTCACCGCTTCGCGACGGCGTTGAATATCCCCTTCGCCAAGGTGCCCGGTGGCGGTGACGAATATATGGTGGATCACAGCGCCAATGTCGCGCTGGTAAATCCTGAGGGGCACTCTGTGGGTTTCTTCAAAGCGCCGTTGGACATCAGCAAAATGCAGCGCAACTTCCTGACTATTCGTGAGCACTATTATTGAGTGTGGGTCTGGCAGGGTAAAAACGCCGCTTTATGCGGCGTTTTTTATGTCCGGCGAAACTGACTGGCGAGCTGTGCAAGCAGGAAAATCACCGCGGCACCCAGTACCACGCTCGGGCCGCCGGGGCTGTCGAAGTGCCATGCACTGAGTAGTCCCAGTGCCACGGCCAGACACCCGCCTACGATGGCCAGTAGCGCGCATTGCTCGGGACTGCGTGCCAGTCGGCCGGCTGCCGATGCAGGAATGATCAGCATTGCGGTAATCAGGAGTACACCGACGACCTTCATGGCTACCGCAACAGTCGCGGCAATCAGCAGCATTAGCAGCAGCTTCAAGGCATCGACAGGCCGCCCTTCAACGGCTGCTATGTCGGCATTGGTGGTAATGGCCACCAGCGGTGTCCAAAACGCGAACAGCAGGCTGAGCACGACCACGGCAATACCGGCAAGCAGGTAGAGATCATCGCGCATGACCGCCAGTAGATCGCCGAACAGGAAGCTGTTCAGGTCAAACGCGGGGCCGTCGAGAAAGGATAGGCACACGAGACCCAGTGCAAGGCTGCTGTGCGACAGGATGCCCAGCAAGCTGTCCAGAGAGGTATTTCGCCAGCGTTGCAGGGCAAACAGCAGTACGGCGATCGTTACACAGGCCAGCAGTACAGCAACCTCAAGCCGAATCTGCCAGGCAAGTCCCAGCGCGAGTCCCAGCAGGGAGGAGTGAGCCAATGTATCGCCGTAGTAGGCCATCCGTTGCCAGGTGACCAGCGCGCCTAGCGGTCCGCAAAGGGTGGCGAGAATCAAGCCCGCGATCAGCGCGTGTTGCAGAATATCAATCATGATGGTGGTGGCACCCGGTGTCGAGATCAACGGCCTCACCATGCATGTTATGGCGGTGGTCATGGTCGTGCTGATATAGCGCCAGCGCTTCCGCGTGGCGGCGTCCGAATAACTCCAGGTAAGCGGGGTCATTGCTGACGGCTGAAGGGTGCCCGTGACAGCACACGTGCTGATTGAGGCAGATAACCGTATCTGTCTGCGCCATGACCCAGTGCAGGTCGTGGCTGACCATCAGCACCGCACAACCCAGTTCGTCGCGCAGCGCGCTGATCAGCTCGTAGAGTTCTGTCTGTCCGGTAATGTCGACACCTTGCGCGGGCTCGTCGAGGGCCAGTAGCTGTGGCTTGCAAAGCAGTGCGCGGGCGAGCAAGGCGCGCTGGGTTTCTCCACCGGACAAACCTTGGAGAGGCCGATCGGCCAGGTGGCTGATACCCACTCGTGCCAGGGCGTGTTTGATACTCATCCGGCGCTGGCTGGACATTCGCAGAAAGCGGCTGACGGTGACGGGCATCAGCGGATTGATGCGCAGCTTTTGTGGCATGTAGCCGACCCGCAATTTCGGCTGTCGCGATACAGTGCCGCTGCTCGGCTTTTGAAGGCCGAGGGCGATATGCAGCAGAGTGCTTTTGCCGGCGCCGTTGGGGCCGATAATCGTCATAATCTGGCGCGCACTCAGGCTTAAATTGACCCTGTCCAGCAAGGTCTGCTGGCCGTGTACCAGAGAGACATCGTGCAGACTTAACAATGCGCTGCTATCACTCATCGCCCTGCTCCTGACAGCGCTGGCAGCTGCCAATAATTTCCACGCATTGTTGGTGAATGCGAAAGCCCAGCGCGCCTGCGCTCTGTGTAATGGCGTCGCTGATAGGTGGCTCCTGCAACTCTATGGCGGTATTGCAGTGCTGGCAGATAAGGAAGTGCCCGGCGTGGCGATGAGTTGGGTCAGTGCAGCCGATAAAGGCGTTCAATGACGCGATACGGTGAATCAGCCCCTGTTCAAGCAGGAAGTCCAGGGCGCGATACACCGTGGGTGGCGTAATGCGCCCTTTCCCCTGTTCCGCCAGGGCCTCCAGCAGGCTATAGGCACCAACGGGTTGGTGATTGGCCCAGACCAGTCGCAGCACTTGCTCACGATTGGGGGTAAGGCGTGCGCCCCGCTCGCGACACAGTACGCGAGCGCTCTCGAGTGCGCTGTCGATACAGTGCTGATGATTATGGCGGCGCTCGCTTGCGCGGTTATTCATGGTTGAGGAATCTGGGTGAAATTTAAATGTTATAATATTACAATTACGTTTCTGTGAACACCGCCGCTCCAAGAGGTTTTTGTCGTTTATGTTACGCCGCTGCTTGCTTTTGCTCTCGATGTTAATTGCCCTGCCGGTCTTTGCTGGCCCTGAGCTGCGGGTGGTGAGTAGCGTGAATCCTCTGCATCTGCTGGTCGCGGAGATCGGCGGTGATGCAATAGACGCTGTGCTGCTGCAATCCCCGCAGATTTCGCCTCACGACCTGCAGCTCAAGCCGTCGGATATGGAGGTGCTGGAGCGTGCAGATTTGATTTTGTGGTTTGGTCCCGTGCTGGAAACCAACCTGCGGCGGCCGATACGCCGCTATAAGCAGGCTGTGGCCTTGTTTCCCGATGCACAGTCCGGAAAGGACGACGCCCACTTCTGGCTGGACGCCGCGATCATGCAGGATTTGGCCAGACGAGTGGCGCGGATGTTGTCGGAGCAGCTGCCTAGCCGAAGCGCTTACTTCCACGCCAATGCAGCCCGCTTTGTGACGGCGCTGCGTCATTACGACAAGCAGTTGATGGCGGTTTTCTCGCGTTTGGGGGCGTCGCCTTATCTTTTACTGCACGATGGCTTTGAGCGTTTCGAAGCCCACTACGGGCTGGAGGGTGGGCAGGCGCTGATGACTGGCGATGATCGCTTGCCGGGCGCAAGGCATTTGGTTGAGCTTCGTCGTCAGATTCAGAACGGCGAGTTTGCCTGCGTATTTCGCGAGCCACAGTATCCTGGTGCGATGCTGAGAACGCTGACGGATGGCGTGGACGTGACAGTGATTGAATTGGACCCGATGGGGCTGAACTCAGAGACTACAGAGGGTTTTCTGGGTCTTTACCGGCGGTTGGGTGAGGCCTTCTTGCAGTGCTTTCAGAAATCGACAGATCGCAGCGCTGCGTAATACGCAGAGCTGCGATGAGATTGCTTAGCGTGCGCTGCTCAGCTCGGGCATATCAAAGCTGTCAAGCTCAACACTCAGCGAGGCAGAAACCACATCGAGGGTGCGGTTCAGCACGCGGGCTGCCGATTGCTCGCTGACGTGGCTCACCGCGATATCGCTGCGGTCGTTGCTGCCAATAGCAGCGTCATTGTAAGCCAATACCAGCGACTGTTTCGTGCCGGCATCCGGCTCAGCAGCAGTCGCCATGGCACTGGCAACCAAAATTAAGATGGCGCTGGTTAACTTTTTCATCACTCTTTCTCCTTTAAGTGGGGAGTTTTCCCCGCACAAGATGTGTCTGTCACCTTGTGTTACGTAAGGTAACACATGTGGGATGCCAAGTCTTGCTTAATTTTTGTTCATTGTTTGGTAATAACCCATACATAAAGGGTTTTTTAGTGTTACCCGTGTAAACATTGGGTAACACTTTGAGTGCTGAGTTGTGACGTTGCACGGTCGTTGTCACCGCCGTGCTACACTTCGCCTTCCCCGACGACAATGAATTTGCAGGCATGACAGCAAAAACTCCTCTGGTGCTGGTTGACGGCTCCTCCTATCTCTATCGCGCCTTTCACGCGCTGCCACCACTGACGAACTCCAAGGGACAGCCCACCGGGGCGGTTAAAGGGGTGATCAGCATGTTGAGACGTCTGGAAAAGGATTATCCGGATAGCCCCATTGCGGTGATATTTGACGCCAAGGGCAAAACATTTCGCGACGAGCTGTTTGCCGAGTACAAGGCTAATCGCCCCCCCATGCCCGATGATCTGCGGGCGCAGATCCAGCCTATTCACGACATTGTGGACGCTATGGGCCTGCCTCGATTGGTGATTGAGGGGGTTGAGGCCGACGACGTGATCGGGACCTTGGCTGCACAGGCCGAAGCGGATCGCCCGGTGGTGGTGTCGACCGGTGACAAGGACATGGCGCAACTGGTAAATGCCCACGTTACGCTGGTCAATACCATGACCGACACGCGGATGGATGAGGCGGGCGTAGAGGCTAAATTTGGTATTCCGCCCTCACTGATCATCGACTTTCTCGCGCTGATGGGGGACAAGATCGACAATATTCCCGGCGTGCCCGGCGTGGGGGAAAAAACGGCGCTGGCGTTGCTGCAGGCACTGGGTGGTATCCGCGATATCTATGCGTGCCTGGATGAGGTGCCTACCTTGGAGATTCGCGGTGCCAAGAGTCTGGCCAAGAAGCTTGAGGACTCCCGCGATGCTGCCGAGTTGTCTTATGAACTGGCGACCATCAAGTGCGATGTGGCGCTGGATGTCAGTATTGCTGATTTGCAGCATCAACCGGCAGACAATAGCCGTCTTTTGACGCTGTTTCGCGAGCTGGAATTCAAAGGCTGGACGGACGAACTGCTGCGCGATGCCGACGCCAGTGTTGATGACGAGGTAAGCACGGCGTCTGCCGCACTGGAGAAAGACTACCAGGTTGTTACTGACGCCAAGCAGTTTGAGGCGTGGTTGGACGTCCTTCGCAAGGCAGCGCTATTCGCCTTTGATACCGAAACCACCAGTCTGAATTATATGCAGGCCCGCGTCGTGGGAGTGTCTTTTGCGGTGGAAGCCGGAACGGCGGCCTATGTACCCTTTGGTCACGACTATATCGACGCACCTGAGCAGTTGAGTGAAGAGCAAGTCCTGGGTGCGCTCAAGCCGTTGCTGGAAGACCCGGACAAGGCCAAGCTGGGGCAAAACCTCAAGTACGATGCCAATGTGCTTAAAAACCACGGTATTACTTTGCGTGGCATTGCCGAGGACAGCATGCTGGAGTCCTATGTACTGGACTCCACTGGCAGTCGGCACGACATGGACAGCCTGGCGCTAAAATATCTGGGTGAATCCACCATTCACTACGAGGATATCGCCGGCAAGGGGGCCAAGCAGCTTAGCTTTAACCAGATTGCGCTGGAGCAGGCCGGGCCCTATGCCGCCGAAGATGCCGATATCACACTGCGCCTGCACCAGGCCTTGTCGCCCATGCTGTGCGGTGATGAGGCGCTGGAGCGAGTGTATCGCGATATCGAGCTGCCGCTGGTGCCCGTGCTGTCGCGGATCGAACGAAACGGCGCGCTGATCAGCAAGGCGATGCTGGCTCAGCAGAGCCTGGAAATAGCCGACAAGTTGAAAGTGCTGGAGCAGCAGGCCTTTGACATTGCCGGCGGTGAGTTCAACCTGTCATCGCCCAAGCAGCTCGGTGAAATCCTGTTTGAGCGCCTGAATATTCCGGTCATCCGCAAGACCCCTAAAGGCGCTCCGTCGACGGCCGAAGAGGTGCTGGTGGAGCTGGCTCACGACTACCCCCTGCCCCAGGTCATTTTGGAATACCGCGGCCTGGCCAAGCTCAAGTCGACCTATACCGACAAGTTGCCGCAGTTGATTGATGAAAACACCGGGCGGGTTCACACCTCCTATCACCAGGCGGTCGCGGCAACGGGACGACTGTCGTCGTCGGACCCGAATTTACAGAACATTCCCATTCGCAGCGCCGAAGGGCGCCGTATCCGCAAAGCCTTTATTGCGCCGAAGGGCTACAAAATACTGGCGGCGGACTACTCTCAGATCGAGCTTCGCATCATGGCGCATCTGTCGGGTGACGAGGGCCTGATTCGCGCCTTCAAGAACGGTGAGGATATCCACCGCACCACGGCCGCCGAGGTATTCGGCGTTGCCCCCGAGGCAGTCAGCGACGAGCAGCGCCGCAATGCCAAGGCGATTAATTTTGGCTTGATCTACGGCATGTCGGCGTTTGGTTTGGGGCGGCAACTGCATATCGGACGTAATGAGGCGCAGCAATATATCGATCTGTACTTTGAGCGTTACCCCGGTGTGCATCGCTACATGGAAGACACTCGCAAGCTGGCAGCGGAAAAGGGCTACGTGGAAACGCTGTTCGGTCGCCGCCTGCATCTCCCGGAAATCAATGCCCGCAACGGTCAGCGTCGTCAGGCCGCCGAGCGCACAGCCATCAATGCGCCGATGCAAGGCACGGCCGCCGATATTATCAAGCGCGCGATGATCGCTGTGGACGACTATCTGCTATCTGAGCAGCCGGATGCGCGAATGATCATGCAGGTCCACGATGAATTGATTCTCGAAGTTGCCGAGGCGCAGCTCGACGCTGTGCGCGAGCGAGTCGTCGCGTTGATGTCGGGGGCGGCTGAACTGGCCATACCTCTGGAAGTCGGGGTCGGTGTGGGCGACAACTGGGACGAGGCGCACTAAGGCGCCCGTCGCAGCTACTCTGCAGGCGTGATTTCGTCCTCGTCCTCAAAGCGGGTCAGCAGCCAGACATCGAGCTGCTCCTGCAGGTCTTCAAGCCCGTCGCCGCGTGTCGCTGAAAACAACTGGGCTTCTACCAATGCACCGTAGGGCTCAAGGGCTTTGCGAACCGACAGGAGTGTGGACATCGCCGGGCCACGTTTTAGCTTGTCCGCCTTGGTGAGCAGGATACGTACCGGCATACCCGCTTCGTGAGCCCAGTTGATCATGGTGGTGTCGAAGTCGGTCAGCGGGTGACGAATGTCCATCAGCAACACCAGGCCACGCAGCGACTGACGGTGTTGCAGGTAATATTCCAGGTTGCGCTCCCACTCCTGCTTCACCTTAAGTGGTACTTTGGCGAAGCCGTAGCCGGGCAAGTCTACCAATCGCATGCCGTCGTGTTCGTCTACGGAAAAGAAGTTGATAAGCTGTGTGCGTCCCGGTGTTTTACTGGTCTTCGCCATTTTGCTGTTGCCGGTCAGGCGATTGATGGCGCTGGACTTGCCAGCGTTAGAGCGCCCGGCAAAGGCGACTTCCGCACCGCTGTCCTCCGGGCATTGCGCCAGTTTTGGGGCACTTTTCATATACATGGCGCGTCTATAATTTACGGTATTGGACATGATGCTCGATAAATCCGGGGAATTTCTCGGGTGGCTGGGCGAAGCCGGGCAAAAAATGGCCCCGACTCCAGCATGTTGTGTATAATGCCGCAGTTTTTACGGGGGGTCATCACCCAGCGGATCGCAGTTACAGCGCGGACGCCGGTCAGAAGAGAGAGGGTAATCCATGAAAAATTGCTTATTCGCAGTACTTCTTGCCACCATCAGCGTCGCTGCCAGCGCCAACGCGGATCTCGAAGCACGTTACAAAAAATCCTGTTACGCCTGTCATGGCTTTGGTGCCAACGGTGCGCCAAAATCGTTTGACGCCGAACAGTGGGCTCCACGCATGGAGAAAGGCATGGAGACCTTGGTCAAGCATGCGCGCGACGGGTTCAATGCCATGCCGCCAAAAGGTCTGTGCTTTGATTGTAGCGATGCCGACTACCAGGCCCTGATTGAGTATATGGCCAAGCCTCAGTAAGGCTCGCCAGAGTTTCTGTCTTTAAAGAGTAAGTGATCATGAAAAAAACACTGCTAGCTTTTTTCGCCTCTGTTGCGCTGAGCAGCGCTGCCGTCGCGCTGGAAGGAAACGCGTCAGCAGGTAAAGCGAAGACCGCTGCCTGTGCTGCCTGTCACGGTGCGGACGGCAACAGCCCTGCCCCGACGTTCCCGAAACTGGCTGGTCAGGGTGAGCGTTACCTGGCCAAGCAGATTCACGACATCAAATCCGGCGCACGTCCTGTGCCCATGATGGCGGGTCAGACCGATAATCTGAGTGACCAGGACATTGCCGATATCGCGGCCTACTATGCCAGCCAGACCAGCAGCACCGGTCAGGCAAATCCCGAGCTGGTTGAAAAGGGTGAAGCGATCTACCGTGGCGGCGTTGCCGAGCGCGGCGTGCCAGCATGTTCCGCCTGCCATTCGCCCACCGGCGCCGGTATGGCGGCAGCGGGTTATCCCCGACTGGCTGGCCAGTACGCTGACTACACGGTCGCGCAGCTGAAGGCATTCCGTGCGGCGATGGACGGTCGAGAAGGTCGTGACAACGACGGCGAAGCCAAGATCATGCGCACAATTGCTTTCAAGATGAGCGACTCCGAGATCGAAGCCGTAGCCAGCTTCATCCAAGGCCTGCATAATTAAGCGAGCAGACTTGAGATAAAAAGGCGGCTGTGGCCGCCTTTTTTATTTGTGGCAGCGGTATTGGAACCGCCGGCCATGCCGAGGGTCTTACACACATTGTGTCCGGTGGACCAAACTCTGGGGGAATCATGATCAAGAAAAACCTGTCTCTGTGGGTACTGTCGTTGACCACGTTCTTTCTGTTGGCATGCAGCAATGGCTCTGAGGCCAGTGGTGATGCCAAGCCTGCTCTCGCTCCAGCCAGCAGCGAGAGCTATATCAAGATTGCCCAGCCTGTGAGAACGTCTGATCCGAACAAAATCGAAGTGTCGGAAGTGTTCTGGTACGGCTGCAGCCACTGCTTCAGTTTTGAGCCGATGGTGCACGCCTGGGCAGAAAAACTGCCAAGCGATGTCGTATTTGTGCGCTCGCCGGCCATGTGGAATGAGCTGATGGTGACCCACGCTCAAGCGTTCTATGCCGCAGAGGCACTGGGTGTACTGGATAAAGTCCACCAGCCACTGTTTGACGAGATTAATCTCAAGAAAAATCCGCTGCGTGACCGCGATGCCATTGAGAAAGTCTTCCTGGCTCATACTGAGGTGAGCGCGGAGGATTTCCGTAAGGCTTTTGACTCCTTCGGGGTGAAAAGCCAGGTACGCCAAGCTGATGCCCGTGCTCGCAGCTACGGTATTGCCGGCACCCCTGAGATCATCGTCAATGGCAAGTACCGCGTAACGGGCCGGTCTGCAGGCAGTAAAGCCAATATGCTGAAGGTCGCTGAACAGTTGATCGCTCAAGAGCGCGCCGCCAAAAAGTAATCCGCCCATGAGCGGTAATTAAGCAAGCGCGGCCTGGCCGCGCTTTTTTGTGGCTGTTCGCGCCATACTAAAGTCGTCTATGGTGCAGTGCGCGAGCTCTGCATAATGCCTGTTCGTCCATTGTTGGATTGCGTTATGGCGCCGTATCGCCTCGTTATTTTCACTGCCCTCTCCATGCTTGCCTTTACGGGCAATGCGCTGATTTGCCGCGCGGCGCTGTTGGGCGGTTCGATAGACGCCGCGAGTTTCACCCTGCTCCGGCTACTGTCGGGAGCCGTGATGCTGTGGCTGATTATTCTCCTGCGCAACATCCCTCATCGGGCGGTATCGCCCTCGATGACCGAGCGCCTTACCTCCGGTTTTGTGCTGTTCGCCTATGCGGCGGCCTTTTCCTATGCCTATGCCCGCGTATCGGCAGGTGCTGGGGCGCTGATTCTGTTTGCTGCAGTGCAGACCGTGATGATCGGTTATGGCTTTTTTCGCGGTGAGCGTTTCAATGGCCTCCAGTGGCTGGGGCTGATGCTGGCCTATGCCGGTTTGCTGGCGCTGATGTTGCCAAGTGCGCTGGGCGCTTCCGCCGACAGCCCTTCACTTTTTGCCTATCTGATCATGCTGGTATCCGGAGCCGCCTGGGGCGTCTATTCGCTGCTGGGACGCAAAGCGGGGGATCCGCGCGTGGTGTCGGCGCACAATTTTCTCTATGCCCTGCCCTTTGCGGCTTTGCTCAGCGTGTTGATGCTGGCGGTCGAGCCCCCGCAACTGGGGGCAGAGGGTGTCATGTATGCGGTGTTATCGGGAGCGGGAGCGTCTGCGCTGGGCTACATTGTCTGGTATTCAGCGTTGCCGGAACTGAAAGCAACGACGGCCGCCAGTGTTCAGTTGAGCGTGCCGCTGATGACCGCTTTTGGCGGTATTTTGCTGTTATCAGAGCCCTTCACCTTGCACTTTCTCATTGTGTCGTCGGCAATTATTGGTGGTCTGGCGATGGTGATATTCAGTAAGTCCCAGCGAGTGGAAAAGCGGCGGCTGGGCTCGTCGTAGCGTCGGCATGGCTGGCCGCTTGTTTGAAGTGGCGTTTGAATTCGCGGCTGAATTGCGACGGGCTGCGATAGCCGACCAGCCACGCTGCCTCGTTGGCTCGCCGACCGTCGTGCAGCATCAAATCGCGCGCCTTGCTCAGGCGCAGCTTCTTCAGGTATTGCAGCGGGGTTTCGCGGGTGACCTGCCGAAAGGCGCGGTGAAAGCCAGACGGACTCATATTGGCTTGGGCTGCCAGCGATTCCACCGTGAGCGGGTCGGCGAAATGTCGGTGAATGTGGATCAGTACCGTCGCAATGCGGGCGTAGTGGCTATCGTGCTGTGCAAGCTCGGTGAGCACATGGCCTTTGGGGCCAATAAGAACGCGATATATCAACTCACGCACAATGCTAACACCCAGGATTGCCGCGTCTTGCGGGTTGAGCAGGGCATCGAGTAGCCGATGAACGGCGGTGGTCATGCCTGGCGTAAGGTGATCGGAGCTGAGGCTGCAGTCCCGGTTGTCGCTATCCCGTCGACGGGTATCCGGCGGTGCCAGTTGGCTTATCAGTTCCTGAAGCATCGGGGTGTTAATGCTGACAGATACACCGAGCAAGGGCAGGCCGTTATCACTGTGTGCCTCGCATTCCAGGGGTAATGGAACACCCTGAACCAAATAGCGGCCAGGGCCGTAATCGACCTGCTGGCCGTTTAAGTGAATGCGCTTGCGACCCTGGCCCATAACAATAATGCCGGACTGATAGACAAACGGCTGCCGGGGGCTCCCCCGGCTGGCGCGATAAATATGCACACCCGGAATGGCTGTCCGCTGGCTTCCCTCCAGTTGGCTGAGGCCATTGCGGTCGAGATACTGTTGTATCTGGCTGGCGATGTCTGTCACGTTATCCGGCGGTGTCATAGCATTCATAGGACGATGTTGACAGGATTAGGCAATAGAAATCCACATATTTCGGTTTTTGTCTGCCATGATAAGCAGTATTGTGCATTTCATGAGGGCGACGCCCAGCTTGTTAACGCTAATTGATCAGTGAGGTCTGCCATGAAATTTTCGTTTGTTAACCCCACGCAAATCCACTTTGGTCAGGGCCAGATAGCCCGCATTGCCAGTGCGATCCCCAGGGATGCGCGCGTGCTGCTGCTGTACGGCGGCGGCTCGATCAAGCGCAATGGCGTCTATGAACAGGCGGTTGCCGCACTGGAAGGATTCACGTGGCAGGAGTTTGCTGGCGTTGAGCCTAATCCCACGGTAGAGACCCTGAATCGCGCAGTGGAGCAAGTGAAAGCGGAAGGCTTGAGCTACATTCTCGCGGTGGGAGGGGGTTCCGTCATTGACGGCGCCAAGTATGTTGCTGCAGCGGCCTGTTACGACGGCGATGGTTGGGACATTCTGCTGGGCAAGCATCGTGTTGCAGAAGCTCTGCCGATTGGCGCGGTGCTCACCCTCCCGGCAACGGGGTCGGAGTCCAACGGTGGTTCGGTGGTTACCAAAGCGGCGACACAGGAAAAACTGAATTTTGTCTCGCCGCTGGTGCAGCCTCACTTCGCGGTGCTCGATCCCGATGTGATGAAAACCCTGCCTGAGCGCCAGTTGGCGAATGGCCTGGTCGATGCCTGGGTCCATACCTGCGAGCAGTATCTCACCATGCCGACCGAGGCGATGGTGCAGGAAGGCTACGCTGAAGTGCTGCTGCGCAGCTTGAAGACACTGGGCGAAAAGTTTGCCCAGCGAGACAGCGATGCCTGGCGAGCAAATCTGATGTTAGCGGCCAATCAGGCATTGAATGGCTTTATCGGCAGCGGTGTGCCGCAGGATTGGGCAACCCATATGATCGGTCATGAACTGACGGCGCTGTATGGGGTAGATCATGGCCGCTCACTGGCGATAGTGCAGCCCTCGCTGTTGCGCCACCAGATTGAGTACAAGCGCGCCAAGCTCGAGCAAATGGCGAGGAATGTCTTTGGGCTTTCCGACGGCGACGCCTTGGCTGAACGCTGTGTTGATGCCATCGAGGCGTTCTATCACTCGCTTGGGGTGGCCACGCAGTTAACGGAGCACGATGGCGACAAGGCTGCTGCCATCGATACCATCGTTGCGCGTTTGGAGTCTCATGGCATGGTGAAGCTGGGTGAGCGCCGCGCGATCACCCCTGCGGAGAGCCGGGAGATTCTCCAGCAGGCGGTGGCCTGAGTCAGGGTGTGCGATTGCCGGGAATGCGAATCCCGGCATCGACCTCAGGTTGATTGCCGTCGCGTTTGGCCGCCGCCAGAATGGCGGCTTCTTCCGCAGCGGCCTGTTCTTCATCCCGCTGCTTTCGCAAGGCCGCGCACTCGGCGTTGGCAAAGTGCTGCTGGCAGAACTTCTGACGCTTTTCCGGAGGGGCTTTGCGGATTCCCTTGGCGGCCAGTCGTTCGATTTCAGTTTCAACCTCGTGGCAACGAGCGCTCAGTCCGGCGTCGTTGGCGATCTGAATATTCAGCCCGGGGCGGGCATTCAGTTCCAGCATCAACGGGCCCAGGTCTTTATCCAGCACCATGTCCACGCCGATATAACCCAGGCCGGTCAGCTCATAGCAGCGCGTCGCCAGCGAGATAAAGCCGTCCCAGAATGGCAATTGCACGCCGCGTACCGGGTTGGTGGTGTCGGGATGGGTCTGGATTTTCCGATTCAGCCAGGTGCCGTCGAGTGTAATACCGGTGGCAAGATCTACCCCCACTCCGATTGCGCCCTGATGGAGATTCGCCTTGCCGCCAGACTGCCGGGTGGGCAGGCGTAACATCGCCATGACGGGGTAGCCCTTCAGCACAATGATGCGAATATCGGGCACACCTTCGTAGCTGATGGCACTGAAAATCGGGTCTGGAATGACCCGGTACTCAATCAGCGCGCGATCCCGGTGACCGCCCAGCGAGTAAATGCCGGAGAGTACGCCGGACAGGTGGAATTCCAGATCTTCCAGGGTCAGCAGCCGGCCGCCCGCACTGCGATAAAAGCCCTCAAACTGATCGGCAATCACCATAATGCCGTCGCCACCGGCCCCCTGTGAGGGTTTGATGACAAAGTCGCGGTGACCACTGACCAGCGTTTGCAGCTGAGCAATTTGTTTTTCGGAATCGATCACGCCGTACATGGGCGGCACGTGTATGCCGTTTTCAATGGCTTTCTGCTTGGTGAGGATTTTGTCGTCCACCAATGGATAGCGATGGCGCTCGTTGTAGCGCAGCACGTAATCCGCGTTGCGCTCGTTGATGCCCATAATCCCTTTGCGCCGCAGGGTGCGCCAGGTGTTTACCAGAGAGATCATTGTCCCTCCTTCAGTAGTGCCTTGAAGCGCAGCAGCTCACTGATGCGGTAGCCTCGGTAGTGGCCCATGGCCAGCATGATGGCCATCATCATCAGCAGGATGCCGGGGAAGGTGAAAACAAAGTAAATCGACGGGCCGTAGCTCATCATCACGTGGGCGAGGGTAGCGGCAATCAGGGTGCCGATACCGACCTTGACGCTGTGCAGACCGCCCCGCTCTTCCCAGACAATGGACAGCCGTTCTATCGACATGGTGAGGATGACCATCGGGAACAGCGCAATGGCGAGGCCGCGATCGAGGCCAAGTTGGTGGCCGAGCACGCTGATCAGCGCCATGACCATCACCACAAAAGTCAGCACCACCGATAAGCGCGACAGCAGTTGCAGGTGCAGATGCTCCAGATAGGAACGCAGCCCCAGCCCCAGCGCCGAGATGGTCGTAAACAGAATAATGCCCCAAACCACCTCGGTTTCGCGGAAGGCGAGACCGATCAGCACGGGGGTGAAAGTCCCCAGGGTTTCAATGCCGATAATATTGCGCAGAAACAGGATCAGCATGACGCCAATCGGAATCATCAGAATAATTTCAAAGGTTTGCTGGCTTTGCACCGGCAGGCTGTACATCGGCAGCGACCAGTTATTGGCCTGTCGGCTTTCGCTGATGTTCTTGGCCAGCATGATCGAGTTGACGGTCTGCTGGGTGGCGTTGATCTCAACATTGAGTCGATGACCTCCATCGACCTTCGCCAGCGGCTCGCTGCCGGTCCACCAGATAATACGGTCGTCGGGCAAGCCGAAATCGCTGGTTTGGGGATTGAAGTACAGCCAGCGCTGTCCGTTGTAACTGCGCATCCACAGCTCTGGTTGCTGGTTTGATCCGCTGACCAGTCGCAGGGTGTGTACCGGCTCGGCGGGGATATGCGCTGAGGACAGAAGCAGCTCCAGCACACGTGCTTTGTTCAGCTCGGTGTAGTCGTTGCGCAGCAGCAATCGGGCGTTGTCGTTGCTCTTGTCGTTGATCAGTTTGATCGACTCGCGGATAAAGGTCTCGATATCTGCCGAGCGCTCGCGGACCGGCTTGAGCAGCGCTTCAACGGCAACCTTCTCGGCGCCCTGCAGATTGGGGCTTTCGCGGAACTGCGGTCCCGGCTCTTCATTCGACAGACGGCGGTTACTGCGCTGGGTCAGCATCAGCCGGTAGAACAGTTGTTGCTGGCCTTCGGCCCGTCGCGCCGACCACACGGCGCGACGGTTTTGCTCCAGTTCGTCGATATTGACCCCATAGTTGCGTGCGATGAAGGTCTCGTCGAGGGTAATAAACTTGCTCCAGCTCGGCGGAAGAAACATCTGCACTTTGATCGGGCTGTTCTCTCGGGCCGAAAAGCTGACCCGGCTATCGATGACCCAGACCGGTTCAGTGGTCTCTGCACTGACTGGAATATTCAGGACAAAAATCTGCCATGCGATGCTGGCGGCACCGATCAGCAGTAGCGCCAAGGCCAGCACTTTGACATGCAGTTTTACGCCCTTCATTCACCGCTCTCCTTGTTGTCGTCTTTGGCGCCTTTTCCGCAGGCATTTTTGTCTTGAAGGTATTCGGCGCCGGGGTCAACCATCGCATTGAAAGCGCTGATTGGCCGCGCGCCGATCAACATGGCTTTTGAGAACTGGCGGCGGTCGGCGAGGTTCACCTCGGTTTTATGCCGTTGGCCACCAATGCACAGTGTCATTTCCAACACCGGACGACGGTGATAATACTTGTCCCCCTCGTCCATGTCCCCTGCCCGGCGGATAATGCGAATGTGTTTTTCCAGCGGCAGGGACACCGCGCGCAGATCGCCGTTGGGCAGCACCAGGTCGAAGTGCACCATGTCGGGTTCATCATCGTCGCGGGATTCTTTCACCTCGGCGTTGATGGCGTTGATCGATGCACTCTCTGCGCCGGTATCAATCTTGGCCTTGTAGCGAACCCCGAGCTCTTCGATGTACACATATTCACTGAGGCCGAATATGGTTTTAGGGGCGGCGCTTGCCGGAGCGGGGTCGGACATGGCTGAGGCCGACAGTGATACGCCGGCGACTAATGCAATCAGGCTACGTCGAGTTTTATTCACTTTTCCTCCCAGTGTTGAGTGGCGGCGCGCTATGCCATGCCAAGCATAGAATAGCGCGCCGGAACTGCGCCAGTCGCTATCAAAATGACTGACACTGGTTTGCTGAATGCCTTTAGTCCTTAATTTGCTGGAAAAGTGCGAGAGTTGTTTCGCGACTTGCGCGATGATCCACAATCGGTGCCGGATAATTCCCTACTTCACCGGGCTGGTGGATGGCTTTATCAGACTGTTGCGCCAGTTCTGGCACATAGTGACGGATAAACTGGCCCTGCGCGTCAAAGCGCTGGCTCTGGGTGGTGGGATTGAAGATACGGAAATACGGCGCGGCATCGGTGCCTGTTGAGGCAGCCCACTGCCAGCCGCCGTTATTCGAGGCAAAGTCGGCGTCGATCAATTGTTCCAGAAAATGGCGCTCGCCCCATCGCCAGTCAATGTGCAGGTGCTTACAGAGAAACGACGCGGTAATCATCCGCAGGCGGTTATGCATCCAGCCGGTCTCAGCCAGTTGTCGCATGCCGGCATCCACAATGGGGTAACCGGTGCGGCCCTGCTGCCAGGCGGCAAACAGTTTGGCGTCATTGCCCCAGGCAATCGCTTCGGTGTCTGCCTGGAACGCCCGGCCCATAACCACGCGGGGGAAGTGGAAGGCGATCTGGTGATAAAACTCCCGCCACAGTAATTCATTCAGCCAGGTGCCGGGATTGGATTTCGGGTCCCAGATATCGTTGCCCGCCTCCGCGTGCAGGCGGGCAAGACACTGACGCGGACTCAGCAGCCCGAGGGCCAGTGCGGCAGACAGCTTCGAGGTGCCGGGCACCGACGGGAAATCGCGCTGCTCGCGATAGGCTTCCGCGCGTTCCCGGCAAAAGTCGCGCAGCTGGTTCAGCACCGCCTCTTCCTCCGCGGGCCAGTCGCCGGAATCCTTTTCTTCGCCAAAGGCCGGACACTCTGCCGGCGGGAGTTGGCTGCCAATAGCCTTTGGGCGTCGCAGGCAGTTTGGTGGCGCACTTTGCAGCAGGGCGCGTCCGCGCCGTGCGTAAGGGGTAAAAACTTTGTACGGACCGCCATCATCTTTCAGTACGCGCTGCGGGTGCAGCAGGCAGTCGTCCAGTAGCGTCAGGGGAACAGTCAGTGCCTGCTGGCAGGCACGGTCGCGCCGCCGCTCATCTACCAGTAGCTCTTCGTGGGCGAATACCTCGCTGATGTTGTGCTGCTGGCAGTAGTCGACGAGCGCCGCCGGTAGTGCTCGAAAGTGTCCAGCATCAATAATATCGAAGGGAATGCCAAGGTCGGCCAGTTGCCCGGCCAGTGCGTTTAGCGCCCGTCGCAGATAGTGCCGACGAATCGGTGCAATAACATGTTCGTCGAGCTGCTCGGGGCACAGAAAGTATACGGCGCGGCAGTCGCCCTTGGCGGCGGCCGCAGACAGTGCCGGGTGATCAAGGCTGCGAAGATCGTTGCGAAACCAGGCCAGCGCTGTCACAAGCCAACTCGCAATTTCAGGTCGCGGGGGTAGGGGTCGAAATAATACTGATCCAGCAGGTAGTCCACGTGATATTTCTTCAGGAACATGGCGAACATTTCCAGTGGCACCAGCAGCGGCAGCAGGCCATTCGAATAGTCTTCAATCACCTTGCTGAGCTGTTGGCGGTCATCGCTTTCCAGGTGATCGCGAAAGAAGCCCTGAATGTGCATCAATGTGTTGCGGTGGTTGCGCAAGGACGCGGGTTTGCCCAGCGCCCGCATAAACAGCGCGATGTAGCGCTGGCTGTTTTCGTCGAGGTTTTGTTTGTCGGTCTCTGCGACCAGTGGACCGAGTTCCCGGTACAGTGCCTGGTTGTGGGCCAACAGCAAAAACTTGTGCCGACGATGGAATTCCTGCAACTGGGCAACGGTCAGCCCATGCTGTTGCAGTGACTGCCAGCGCGCGTAAGCGGTGACGCGCAGGACGAAGTTTTCGCGCAGGGCGACGTCATTGAGGCGGCCGTTTTCCTCTACCGGCAGCAGCGGCAGTGCCTCCATTAATTTGCGGGCGAACACACCGACACCGATTTTGCCCAGCCCCTGACCGCTGTCCGACACCACCGGCACCCGCTCCATGCCGCAGCTCGGTGACTTGGCGCAGAAGATATAGCCGCTGATGTGTTGCAGCTTGGCAGCGGTGTCGCTGGCGAAGACTTGCATCTTTTCGGTGACATCCAGTGCAGGGCCTTCTTTACTGCCCTGCAGGCGCGGGTTGTCGGGATCGCCAACCAGGCGAATCGTGGGGCGCGGCACGCCGAGACCAATCGCCTGTTCGGGACAGACCTGAATGAAATCGAAATGCCGACTTAATTCATCGGTCGCAAAGGGAAGTCGTTTGTGGCCGCCATCGTAGCGAACAGGCTCGCCCAGCAGGCAAGCGCTGATACCGATTCGAATGCGTTGTGGTTCGTCCATGGATTTTTCCTGCCGTGGCTGACATTTATGGCTGCGCTGATATCCGGGGCGGGGGCAGCTGGTCGCCTGTGTAGGCATTACGCGTCGACCCGCCTTGCAGATCAGCTGCAGGCGGATTAAGCGTAGTGGTGTTTCCGGAGAATGGGCAAGCCAGTGGCTGCCCGGTGTGCGATTTACTTCTCGTCTTTATCGTCAAAGCCAAAGCGCGAGGGCTCGTGCTCGCTTTGTCGGTCGATTGCACCCACGTCGAGTAGCGGTGCGGCATCGATGTGCTGGGCATCCATCATCTGGGCGACGCGCTGCAGGGAGCTGATGATCTGCATTTGCTCCCAGTCCTGCAGGTCGCGAAACTGGCGCTTGAAATATTCCTGCAGCGGGGTGGGGGCATTGCGAATGATTTCGGCGCCCTCGTCGGTCAGGCAGGCAAATACTTTGCGTTTATCCTGGCTGGAGCGCTCGCGCACCACCAGCTGGCGCTTTTCGAGGCGGTCGATAATGCTGGTCACTGTAGCCTGGCTGAGGCTGACTTGCTTGGCGATGTCCGAAATGATGGCGTCGCCGTGATCCCGCAGTGTTTGCAAAATCAACATCTGTGGTGCAGTCAGGCCCGAGGTTTTCATCAGATGTTTGGAGTGCAGGTCGACGGCACGGGTCACCCGTCGCAGGGCGATCAAAACGGCCTCGATATTAGCGTCAGCATTCATGGTGGTGTTCCCTCTTGATCGCGCTATTTTAGGGCTCTCGCCGGGAAAATGCATCGCATTGATGCAGCAATAAGCCGCTATCTGTTTGAAAAATACCCAGCTATCGCGTTATAATTCATCGTGTACTAACTAATTATTTAGGAGGTTGGGTTCAGAAATCGGTGCATCGCGTTGATTTGTAGGTATTTAAGCGATGTTGGCAATTCCGATTTATAATGAACACAAATCAATTGTGTTGAAATCAAAAGAAGCGACGCAAGCGGACGCTTTCCAGCTCGTCTTTCGCCAGCCAACGGCCGAAGATGGCTATCCCCTCAACAAGTTGGTGGAGAACAGTCCACCCCTCGACCCGAATTCGGTCTACTGCAATTTGCTGCAGTGCACCCACTTTGCCGATACCTCGGTTGCCGTTGAAGAAGACGGGCAACTGGTGGGATTCATTTCGGCCTACATTCCCCCTGCCAAGCCCGACACTGTGTTCGTATGGCAGGTTGTGGTGGACAAAAGTCAGCGCGGACGCGGTCTGGCCAAACGCATGATGCAAGAAATTGTGCGGCGCCCGGCTTGTGAGAATGTGCGCTATCTCGAAACCACCATCACCCCGGACAACGACGCTTCCTGGGCCCTGTTTCGTAGCTTTGCGCGGGACATGGACACCGAGCTCAACCACCACATCTGGTTTGAGCGCGAGGCGCACTTTCAGGGCCATCACGACAGTGAGGCACTGCTGCGCATCGGTCCCTTCGGTCAGCGCGCGTAAAGACTTTTCCGTCGTCGATTTAGAACAACTAACGAAATTACGAGGACAAACCATGACTATTTTTGATCAGCTTGAATCTGAAGTTCAGTGCTACGCCCGGTCTTTCCCGGTTACCTTTGACAAAGCCCAGGGCGAATACCTCTACGACACCGAGGGCAACAAGTATCTGGACTTTCTTGCCGGCGCGGGCACGCTGAACTACGGCCACAACCACCCCGCATTGAAAAAAGCGCTGGTGGATTACATCAGCCGTGACGGCATCACGCATGGTCTGGATATGCACACGGCAGCGAAGGCCGAGTTCTTGAGCGCTTTCAACGAGCACATTCTCAAGCCTCGTGATCTGGAGTACACCTTCCAGTTTACGGGCCCCACCGGCACCAACGCTGTTGAGGCGGCGATGAAGCTGGCGCGTAAAGTGACCGGTCGCAACACCATTGTGTCGTTCACCAATGGCTTCCACGGCGTGACCCTGGGCAGTGTCGCGGCTACCGGTAACAGCCATCACCGCGGTGGTGCGGGCGTGGCGCTGGGCGATATTTCTCGGATGCCGTTCTGTGGCTACCACGGTCGCGATGTCGACAGCCTGAAAATGATCGACAAGCTGCTCAGCGACCCGTCGTCCGGTGTCGATCTGCCTGCCGCCATGATTGTCGAGTGTGTGCAGGGCGAGGGCGGCTTGAATGTGGCCAACGCCGACTGGCTGCGCGGTCTGGAAAAACTCTGCCGCAAGCACGACATTCTGCTGATTGTCGATGATATTCAGGCGGGTTGTGGTCGCACAGGCACCTTCTTCAGCTTTGAGCCCAGCGGCATCAAGCCCGATATCGTGACCCTGTCCAAGTCGCTCAGTGGCTATGGCCTGCCCTTTGCGGTAGTGCTGTTGCGCCCCGACCTGGATGTCTGGGAGCCGGGTGAGCACAACGGTACGTTCCGCGGTAACAACCATGCCTTTATCACCGCGGCCGCCGCACTGCGCCACTTCTGGCAGGACGAAAGCTTCGCGAACCAGGTCATTGAAAAGGCGGCGATTGTCAGCGACCGCTTCAAAAAAATCTCTGACCGCTATGGCGTGACCAAAGTCGGTGTGAAAGGTCGCGGCATGATGCAGGGCCTGGTGATGAACGATGGTGACACCGCCGATGCCGTGGCCCGCGCCTGTTTTGAGCGTGGTCTGGTCATCGAGACCTGCGGTAACCGCGGTCACATCGTGAAGTGCTTCTGCCCGCTGACCATCGAGAAAGATGCACTGATCCGCGGTCTGGACATCATGGCTGAAGCGGTCGCCGAGGTGATGTTGAAAGAGGTTAAGAAAGCCTCCTGATCCACCCGGCATTATTCGGCAAAACATATTTGAGCGCCCGCTGCTACGGCAGCGGGCGCGTTTATTCAAACCGAATTTGGAAGGCAAACAATGATTGTTAGAACCCTGGAAGAATGTCAGAACACTGAACGCGATGTGAAAGGCGGCAACTGGCGCAGCGTGCGTATGTCCCTCAAGGACGACAATATGGGCTTCGCGTTCAACATCACCACTATCTATGCAGGTACCGAAACGCCCATCCACTATCAGAACCACCTGGAAGCGGTGTACTGCATGGCGGGTAACGGCGAGATTGAAACCGTCGACGATGGCAAGGTCTACAAAATTGAGCCGGGCACCCTCTACCTGCTCGACAAACACGACAAGCACCTGCTGCGTGGTGGCAGCGAAGATATGCAGATGGCCTGCGTCTTCAATCCCCCGCTGAGTGGTCGCGAAGTCCACGACGAAAACGGTGTTTATCCCATCGACTGATTGCGAGAGAAGTTGCGGTAACGCAAACCTTTTTTCTGATCAACGAATGGAGCACAGCATGTCACACAGTGTAGAAAAAATCGGCGGCACCTCGATGAGTGATTATGTCGCCGTGCGCGACAATATCATCAAAGGTGGTCGCAAGGACGACGAGCTTTACGGTCGCATTTTCGTGGTGTCGGCCTACGGCGGCGTTACGGACCTGCTCTTGGAGAACAAGCGCAACGGCAACCCCGGCGTCTACGCGCTGTTCGCCGACGAGGAAGGCAGCGAGGCCCTGTGGCGCGAAGCGCTGCGCGGTGTCGGCGAAATGCTGCACAACATTAACGCCGAGCTGTTCGACAATACCGAGCAGCTCAACGAGGCCAATGCCTTTATCGATGGTCGCCTGTTTGAAGCCGAGCGCTGCATGGACAATCTGCATCGCCTGTGTCAGCACGGCCACTTTGGTCTGGAAGATCACCTGCTGACTGTGCGCGAAATGCTGGCCAGTATCGGGGAGGTTCACAGTGCCTGGAATACCGCCCATCTGCTCAAGCGGGATGGCGTGAACGCCCGCTTCGTCGACCTTTCCGGCTGGCGCATGGAAGTCGCGGTACCGCTGGATGAGCATATCAGTCAGGAGCTGGCAGGCATCAATCTGGATCGTGAGCTGCCGATTGTTACTGGCTATGCCTATTGTAAAGAAGGGCTGATGGCGACCTTCGATCGCGGCTACAGCGAGATGACCTTCAGCCGTATGGCGGTGATCAGCAACGCGGCCGAGGCGGTCATTCACAAGGAATACCACTTGAGCAGTGCCGACCCCCGTCTGGTTGGCGCCGACAAGGTCGTACCGATCGGTCGCACCAACTACGATGTGGCGGACCAGCTTGCCAACCTCGGTATGGAAGCGATTCACCCCCGTGCGGCAAAAGGCCTGCGTCAGGACAATATTCCCCTGCGCGTGAAGAACACCTTTGAGCCTGAGCATGGCGGTACACTGATCGATGGCGACTATCACAGCGAGAGCCCCTGTGTGGAGATCATCGCCGGGCGCAAGCAGGTCTATGCGCTGGAGGTCTTCGATCAGGACATGGTCGGTTCGCTGTGGGAATACGAACAGAAAATCCTGAGTGCGATCTCGCGTTTCAAGGCAACCGTGATCACCAAGGATATCAACGCCAACACGATCACCCACTACCTGGGCACCAGCCTGAAAACTGTCAAGCGCATTGTGAAGGTGGTGAGCGAAGAATTCCCGACGGCGGAAGTCAGCACCCGCAAAGTTGCCATCGTGTCGGCGATTGGCAGCGATATGAAAGTGCCGGGCATGCTGGCGAAAACCGTATCTGCGTTGGCGTCGGCAGACATCAGCGTGCTGGCCATGCACCAGTCCATGCGCCAGGTTGATATGCAGTTCGTGATCAACGAGGACGATTACGAGGCCGCTGTGGCGAACTTGCACCGCTGTCTGGTGGAGGTTCACGACCACGGTGAAGCCATATGCGTCGCCTGATCATACTCCTGAGTCTGTGGCTGCCATTGTTGGCCGCCGCAGCGCCGGCAACCCCCGACGGGGACGCCGAGCTGGAGTCGCATATCAATGAAATGAAAGAACCGCTGTACTCGCCGTTTATCGAGCGTTACCTGCTGGATGAAGTGCGTTCCCTGCGTATCGATATGGAGCGCAAGCACCGTGAGCTGGCCGCGGAAGTCGTGGATCGTGAGCTTGAAGCCGCCGATAAAGCGGTGAGTTATGCCACCGATACGGTGACCTATTTCTTCTACCTCATCGCCGGCGTCAGTTCGGCGCTGGTCTTGATTGGCTGGAACTCGCTGCGCGATATCAAAGAGAAGGTGCACAGCGTTGCCAACGATCAGGTGGCCGAGCTGGTGGGGGAATATGAGAAACGCCTGCGGGTGATCGAGAAGCAGCTCAAGCAGGAAACGGCACATATCGAGCTGAACCGCGAGGAGATCAATCGGACCCAGGAGATCCACTCTCTGTGGCTGCGAGCGAGCCAGGAAAGCACGCCGGGGGGCAAAATCGCCATCTACGACCAGATTCTGGCGATTCGTCCCAACGACATCGAAGCCATAACCTACAAGGCCGATGCGGCGCTGGATCAGGGAGAGCCCCAGTGGGCGGTAAACCTTTGCCAGCAAGCGCTCGCTCACGATGAAACCAACGGCCACGCCTTCTATCAGCTTGCCTGCGCTCACTCCGCGATGGGCCACCTTGATGATGCCGCGCGCTACTTTGCCAGGGCGGTTGCGCAAACCGAAGTTTATCGCGAGGAACTGGAGCGCGACGCCGCACTGGAGCAACTTCGTGAGCACCCCCTGCTGCACGAACTGCTGGACGCGCAGCTGAACGACTCGGCGGTATAAGCCTTTTCTTTCGGGGCATGTCGCGATGTGCGACGGCCCCTTCCCTCTCTTTTTCTCTCTCAACTCACTGATAACTGAAGTGCGGCCTTGTTGTTGACAAAATGTCATTAAGAAGTGATGCTGAAAACATTTCTTATTCAACAAGGCGTTCCGGTGACCACAGTACAAGCCAGTCCTGCGCCCTCTGCGGCCCAGCAGCGTCTTGCCTTGATCGGGCATTTGAATCAGCGCGCCAGCCGCGAAGAGCGGCATACTCAACTCGTTAAGTTGGCCAGCTATATCGTGGAGTTCGAGGGATTAGATGCCCTCAAGCATCAGCGTCTGGCAGAGCTGGCGGGTTGTGGTCGACCGCTGATCTACAGCTACTTCCCCCGCCGCAGCGATATATATATTGCGGTATCCGAAGCCTTCTACCAGCGTCTGGACGCTGCCTTTTCCTGCGAGCAGCAGTACTCCGGTCTGGTGTCAGGACTGTCCGGGGATGGCCGTCTCAGCGCTGAAATGGAGGCGCTGATTTGGGACGTGGTGGATGAGTACGGCTGCGGTGGCTTGATTCTGCGTTGCATTCCCGAGCTCAACGAGGACTTTCAGCAGTATCAACAGACGCTTATTTCGCGCTACGAATACCGCTGGCTGCGCTATTTTGACGCTCTGGGTATCGGCGATAACGCCGCGCGGCTGCTGCTGGAAAACTGCACCGCCATTACCAAAAACTACGCGCTGGCCTATGGCCGGGGGGAGTTGGATCGTCCGGCCGCCATCAGTGCTGTGCTGAAAAGTCTGGCGGCCCTGATCAGCGCTGAACTACCGGCGCGCTGAGCGCCAGCCAATAATCATAAAAAATGATAATAACGAGGAAAAACCATGTCGAAGTTCAAACTCACGATAGGCATCTATGGCCTGGAAAATCTCTACGGCGGTGATCCGCGGGGCTTGATTGAGGTTGCCCAGAAAGCCGAAGCGGCTGGCATCGACCAGCTCAGCATGACCGACCACGTGGTGATGGGAAACCGCACCGACCGCTATCCCTATGGCGAATTTCCCAGCCCGCCGGAAACCCCTTGGCTGGAGCCGATCACCACCGAGGCCGCCATTGCGGCGGCCACCCAGCACATTGAGCTGTCACAGGGCGTGCTCATCTCCCCGCTGCGTTCGGCTGCATTGCTGGCCAAGCAGGTCGGAACGCTCAATGCTTTTGCACCGGGCCGCATGGTCATGGGGCTGGGAACGGGCTGGCAGCGCGAGGAATTCGACGCCAGTGGCTTGCCGTTCAAGGGGCGCAAGGCACTGATGTTTGAGCAGATTGCAGCAATGAAGGCATTGTGGAAATCCGCGCCGGCAAGCTATCACGGCGAGCACATTGCGTTTGATGATATCTACTGCCGCCCCGCGCCGGAGAACGTGCCGTGCTGGGTGGGCGTCAAGGCCACCCCGGAAAACTGCGCGTCTATTGCTGCCGTCGCCGATGGCTGGATTCCTATCGAACAGGACCCCGCGATTTTTGGGCAAGGCGTCAGGGATTTGCGACGCGCATTTGAAGCCGCCGGGCGGGACCCCGATGCGCTGTCGGTACGGGCTATGGTTGACCACAAATTTGGCGCCGATGGTGTGCCGGATTTTCAGGCCACCATCGACACGATTCCCGCCATGTTGGAAGCCGGTGCCAACTATATTGAAATTCTGCCGCTCTACTTCGTGCAGGACCCGGCAGCCTTCGACGAATTCTTTGGTCGCCTCGCGGAAGTCAAAAGCCGTCTGGGCGCCTGAGCTTCTAAGCGGTCTTGAAGGAGAACATACATGGATAAAAATACCCTTCCCAATCACTTGGCTAACCACTACGTGCGCTGTATCGATCAGCGCTGTTTCGGCGAGCTTGAACAGATTATGTGGCCCGAGTTCAGCCAGCGCGGTCCGGGCTTTGCGGCAGAATCTCGTGAGCAGTTTATCGGTAATCTGGGCATGCTTGAGCACTTCTCCCACACCTTTCATATGCTGGGCAGCCAGTTTGGCGAATGGCAGGGCGGGGAATACCGCGGCGAAACCTACTGCGTCGCGTCCCATTTTTACGAGCGCGACGGGCGTCGCTGGAAAATGGATATGGGGATTCGTTACCACGATGTGATTGTGCTGCGTGACGGCATCGGCAAGTACCTCAGCCGCGATCTGACGCTGGTCTGGCAGGAAGATCGGCCCCTGGAGGTCGCTCAATGAATCGCAAAGTGGCGTTTATTACCGGTGCCAGCCGGGGCATCGGTGCGGCAACGGCTGTCCAGCTAGCCCGATTTGGATACGACCTGGCCATTACCGCCCGTACCATGAGTGAGGGCGAATCCCACGAACACGGCAGTTGGCAGAGTAACACTGCGCCGCTGCCCGGCAGTCTGGAGTCGACCGCAGAGCGGGCCCGCGCCGAAGGGGCTCAGGTACTCTGTCTGCGTTCCGATATTCTCGATCTGGACTCCGTCGCGGCCGCCGCCGCCGGCGCACTAGCGCACTTCGGGCGCGTGGATCTGCTGTTTAACAACGCCTGCTATCAGGGGCCGGGCAATATGCAGCGGGTGCTGGATGTGGAGCTGGCGCAGATCGACAACATCTACCGCGGGAATGTGCAGGCGCCGGTGCTGCTGGTGCAAAAGCTGCTGCCCGGGATGCTGGCACGGGGTAACGGCGCCGTAATCAATATGGTCTCCGGCTCGGCGATCAATGACCCTCCTGCCCCGGCTGACGAGGGCGGCTGGGGCTTTGCCTACCCTTCTTCCAAAGCAGCGCTGATCCGTCTGATGCCGGCATTGCGCGTCGAGCATGCCGACAGTGGTGTGCGTTTCTTCTCCGTGGAGCCAGGCTTTGTCTACACCGAAGTGATGCGGGCCAATGGTCTGGATGAAAAAATCGCTGCCCGGTTCAATGCCACGCCGCCAGAGCACGTCGCCGATATTATTCGCTGGCTGGCGGAGGACGATGCGGCACTGGAGCATCATCACCGGGCGGTGATTTTTGCACCGCAGCTTCACGGAAAGCTGTTTGGGGAGGCGGACAATGCTGCTGCAGAATAAAGTCGCCTTGATTACCGGCGCGGGCAGCGGCATTGGCCGCGCCTGTGCGCTGACCTTCGCGGCCGATGGCGCGCGAGTGGCGGTGCTGGACTACGACCGTGAGAGCGCTGAGGAGACCGTGGCACTGGTTCGTCAGGCGGGCGGCGAGGCGCTGGCGATCTACGCCAATGTGGCGAAAGAGGCCGAGCAACGCCAGGCTGTTAACGATTGCGTTGAACACTTTGGCGCGCTGCACTGTGCGGTTAACAATGCTGCGCTGGGCGGGGGCTTTGCGCCGCTCACCGAGTTTGAGGAAAAGCGCTGGCAACTGGCGCAGGACGTAACCCTGAAAGGCGTCTGGCTGGGAATGAAATACCAGATACCCGCCATGCTGGCTGCCGGGGGCGGGGCGATCGTTAATATTGCCTCGCTCTCCGGCGTGCGCGGTGAAGCCCTGCAAATTGCCTACAGTGCGGCAAAAGGGGGGGTGCTGGCCGCCACGCGCACGGCGGCGGCGGAATTTGCCCAGCGCGGTGTTCGGGTGAATGCCATTAATCCCGGCGCGGTACGCACACCGGCCTTGCAGATGTATTTCGATTCGGTGGCGGACGCCGAAGCGGAAACGGCGGGTGTTCATGCCATGCGACGGGTGGGCGAGCCCCACGAAATTGCCGATGCGGCGGCGTATCTCTGCTCGGATCGTGCGTCGTTTATTACCGGCGCAAAGCTGGATGTTGATGGCGGGGTGATGGTCAATCCACACACGCTGTAGTGCATGTGGATTGACCGTGGGGCCGACGCCAGGGAGTAGCGCCGGCCTTACGCTGCCCTACTGGGGATCGGGTTGAAACTTGATGGTTTCGACCTTGATATTCCGGTACTGGGCTTGATCAATATAATTCCGTACCAGCTCGATCACGTCGAAGGCCACGGATTTGGAATTGGAAAAGTCCAGAATCAGTTGGGAGTTTTCGGGGATTTCATTCAGCTTCTTCAGAATGCTGGGCTTGTTGAAGAACGAGACTTCTTCCGCCATCACAATATGGTGGGTTTCATACTCGCCGTCAGAAGACACCGTATCCTTGAAGTGATAGTCGTTCCGGTAGCTGTGTTTCAGCGTAAAGAACACACTCACTGCCAGCCCCGCCAATACACCGGTCAGCAGATCGGTAAACAGCATCACCGCGATAGTCGTCACAAACGGCGCGTACTGCTCGGCACCGTTGCGGAACATCACCGCGAACACGCTGGGGGTTGCCAGCTTGTAGCCGACAATAATCAACACCGCCGCCAGTGACGCCAGCGGAATGTAATTCAGCAGCGAACCGATGCTGACCACACTGATTAGCAGCATGAAGCCGTGGAGGATGGACGACAGCTTGGTCTTGGCGCCAAAGGTGATATTGGCCGAGCTGCGCACGATCACCTGGGTGATAGGCAAGCCGCCGATCAGACCCGAACAAATATTACCCAGTCCCTGCGCCTTGAGTTCGCGGTTAGTCGGTGTGACCTGCTTCTGCGGATCCAGCTTGTCGGTGGCCTCGACACTCAGCAGCGTTTCAATACTGGCGACGATGGCAATCACAAACGCAATGCTGATTACTTCCCAGCTGAATACCGCCGAGAAATCCGGGAACGACAGCTCCTGAGCGAAGGCGGAGAAGCTGCCCAGCTCTGGCAGCACAACGAGCTGAGTGCTATCGAGTCCGGCACCGTTCTGAGTGAGCAGGAACGAGACCAGAATGCCCAGCAAAACCACCGCGATCGGGCCTTGGATCAGCTTGAAGATGCGGTGCTGTTTTGCCAGCACCTTATCCCAGAGCACCAGCAACACCAGCGACACCGCCGAGATCGTCAGCGCAATCGGCGACATCATGTCGAATGCGTGGGAAATGGCTGAAAGGGTGTTCTCGCCGTTGGCGTGGAAGAAGGTCTGCTCGCCGAGGAAATCGCTATGCCAGCCGAACAGGTAGGGGATCTGCTTGATGATAATGAGCAGACCAATACCGGTGAGCATGCCCGCGATCACTGATGAGGGAAAAAAATAGGCGATAAACCCCGCGCGAAAAAAGCCCAGTGCCAACTGGATAATGCCCGCCAGCACTACGGCGCAGAGGAAGATTTCCCAGGTGCCCAGCGTGGTAATCGCATCAAATACGATGACCGCCAGCCCTGCAGCGGGACCACTGACCCCGAGTCGGGAGCCACTGGCAGCGCCGACGATGACGCCGCCGACAATCCCGGCGATGATGCCTGAAAACAGCGGTGCGCCGGAGGCCAGCGCAATACCGAGACATAGCGGAAGGGCGACAAAGAAAACGACGATACTGGCCGGAAGATCACTCTTGATCTCCCGGAGAGATAACTCTGTCTTCATTGCTAAGTCTCCTTAGACGGTGACAGCGGCTTTGTGGGAAAACGCTTCGTAGCGAGAGTCCATCGGTTCGAACTCACCACTTTCTTCGTTGTAGCAGGTCACACCACCGGTTTTGATGTTGTAAATCCAGCCGTGCAGTGCGACGCGCCCGGTCGCAATCTTGGCGGCGACCGCGGGGTGTGTGCGCAGATGCTGCATTTGCAGAACCACGTTTTCCTGGGTCACTGCTTCCAGGTGGTCAAGGCAGAGCTGGTCCTCGCCGCAACGCTCTTTTACCACCTCAGTGGCGGCGCGGCAGTGGCCCAGCCACTCGCGAACGTGGGGCAGCGAGTCCAGCTTCTCGGGATTGATGGCGCCTTTAACCGCGCCACAGTCCGTGTGGCCACAGACGACGATATGTGACACGCCCAGTGCGGCAACCGCGAACTCGATAGATGCAGTCATGCCGCCCGTCTGGTTGCTGTGAGGGGGAACGATATTGCCCGCATTGCGGCAGATAAACAGCTCGCCGGGGTCTGTTTGTGTCACCAGATTGGGGTCAATGCGCGAGTCGGCACAGGTGATAAACAGCACTTCAGGGTTCTGACCTTCGGCCAGTTTACGGAAGGTGGTCTCTTTGCTGGGGTAGACTTCTTTCTGAAACTTGGCAACGCCGGAAATAACGTGATCCACGGGTACTCTCCATCAAGGTTGCGGGTGAATTGACCGCCACAATGGCGGTTGATTATTATTTCGTGACAGCTTTATAAGAATAAATCCCATTTTATGATAACTAAAAGTTATCACCAGCTTGAGGGTGTGCCGCTGTGATTCTCGCCAAGAAATCGCCCAGCCTGAGGCAGCTTCAGTATTTCCTGTCGGTGGCTGAGTTCGGTAGTTATCGACGAGCCGCTGAGGAGCTGGGCGTCAGTCAGCCCGCACTGACCAGCCAGATTGCCAGTCTGGAGGCCATGCTTGGGCTCACCCTGTTGGAGCGCTCACGTAACGGTACGCTGCCCTCGCCAGAGGGGCGGGAGTTACTCCAACAGGCGAGAGAGGTATTGCTGACCATGCGTGGCTTCAGCGACAGTGCCGAACTGTTATCCCTCGGTCACCAGACCACCTACAAACTGGGTATTCCGCCCACGGTGGGGCCGTATCTGCTGCCGAACGTACTGGGTGAGCTGCACGAGCGCTACCACGATATGAAGCTCTATGTGCGGGAGGGGGCGCCAAGGGCATTGCAGCAGGAACTCATCGAGGGCGGGCTGGATCTCGCCATTGTTCCTCTGCCCCTGGTCTCGCCTGATCTGGCAATAGAACCCCTGTTCACCGAGCCCTTAAAGTTTGTGGTGCCCGCTGAACACCGTCTGGCAGGCAGGCAGGTCGTAACCCCCTCACAACTGCGCGGCGAGAGCGTGCTGGTGCTGGAGGAAAAGCACCACTTCCACCATCAGGTGCACGACCTGTGCGACAAACTGGGGGCGACCGTTTTGCGGGATTATGAGGGAACCAGTCTCGATACCCTGCGGCAGATGGTGGTCATGGGGCTGGGTGTGGCATTTCTGCCGGGCCTATATGTGCACTCGGAAATGCACATCCCCGAGGCGCTGCACGTCTGTGAGCTTAAATCCATGCCCATCAACCGCCAGCATGCATTGGTCTGGCGGGCGTCAGCACCGGGGCGGATATTCTACCGGGAGCTGGCCGCCTATCTCAGAAACATCATCAAACAGCGGCTGGGTGATGTCGTTAGTGTCTTCTAAGACCGGCTAAGACAGGGCTGGCTTATAGGACCGGCTCAGAAAACCGACTGCCACAGCCCCGCAATACTGACCCCGAACAAAACGGTGCCGATAACCCGGAAGAACAAGGGGGTTTCGGCGCGCAGCATATAGTCGTGGACGCGCAGCCCAATAAAGTGACCAATCGTCGCGCAGGGTAACAGCCACAGGTGATGGCGAAGCTGGAGGTCGACGCCCGCCCACACGAAGGCTGCCATTTTGATGGTCACCAGAATAAACCACAGGGCGAAAAGCGTGTCCCGCAGCCGCTCCTTCGCCACATGCTGGGCAACAACCGCAATAATCAGCGGCGCGCCAATCAGCGAAGTACCGCTGATGTAGGCACCCAATATCAGAAACAGCGCGTCGACCCAGCGATTGTTGCTGCGAAACGGTTTGTTAAAGATGTAGCCCAGCGAAAACACCATCACGATCGCAAAAATAATCGCACTGAGTATGCCGCCCGGCAGGGTAATCAAACCGACCACTCCCAGCAGCTTGGGCACAATCATAATGCCGAGAATTTTCCACAGGTACGCCCAGTCCACCGAGCCCGGCTGCGAGTAGCCGCTGTGCTTCAGCTTGCGATGATTCAGGCTGATGGTGATGGAGGAAAAGATCAGCAGATGCACCGAGATCAGCGGCAGAAAGACCAGCGGATCGTTGTGTACCAACAGCAGAAAAGGCAAAGACAATACCGCGCCGCCAAAGCCCAGTCCGGAGCGCACAATCCCGCTCCAGATAAAAATCAGGCCAATGAGCATATACTGGTACAGCGCGAGATCGTTCATAGGCGTTCCTGTGTGAGCCGGAGGCGGCATTGTACTGGTGGTAGAACGACAGTGCGAGGCAGGGCGCGAATTCGAGACATAGGCAAGCCAAGGAGATAGCGTGATGATGCAGTTTTCAAAACAGGAGCGAGAAGCCCTCTGCGAGACGCTTAAAAGCTATATGGCAGAGGAACTGGACCGGGAGTTGGGGCAGTTCGAAGTGGAGTTTCTGCTCGATTTCATCAGCGACAATATCGGGGCCTATTTCTACAACCGAGGCCTTTACGATGCCCAGACCGTGCTGAGTGGCCGCATCGACGAGCTCAATGACGCCATTCTGGCGCTGGAGAAGACCCCCGGCCGCTAAGCTGGCCCACCAGAGCTTGTTCCGCCCTATCGCGCCCGTTTAGACTGGGATTTTGCCCAGAGGACAATAACATCATGCGCGTTGCTGACGCTGTAAAAGCCCGCCGCTCCATCCGCGGCTTCAAGCCCGACTCTGTGCCCGAGGAAACGCTGCGGGAAATCCTCGACATCGCCCGCCATGCACCGTCCAACTGCAACACCCAGCCCTGGCACGTCACCGTTGTTTCCGGTGACGCGCGCAAAAAGCTCGAAGACGCCATCGTCACCGAAATTCTCAGCGGCAAAGCGCCCTCACCCGCGTTCAAACCCGGCGATGCAGGACTGCAGGGCGTGTACAAAGAGCGTCAGTACGACTGCGCAATGACCTACTACGGCACCATGGGTATCGAGCGTCACGAAAAAGACAAACGTCAGGCACTGATGCTGAAAAACTGGCAGTTCTTCGGCGCGCCCCATGTCGCCTTTATCTCCATGCCCACCGACATGGGACCGGTCAATGCCGTCGATATCGGCATCTACCTGCAAACCCTCATGTTGCTGCTGGTCGACTACGGACTGGCAAGTATTCCCCAGGGCGCCCTGGCCTTCTATCCCGACCCGGTAATGGAGCTTGCCAAACTGCCCGACGGGCACGGCATTATCTGCGGCCTGTCATTTGGCTATGAAGCCGAGGGCGAGCAGATCAATAAAGTGATTATGGATCGCGCGCCGCTGGAAGATACGGTTACGCTGATTTCCTGATCATCACTATGTGTCGGCCCCATGCTTAAGACCATTGCCCACTACTCTTTCCCCTACGAGGCGCATATTGCCAGGGCCAAGCTGGAGTCAGAGGGCATTCCCGCGTTTGTTGCCGACGAAAACACCATCAACATGCAGTGGTTGTACTCCAATGCCATGGGTGGTGTGCGTTTGCAGGTGCCGCCACCCTTTGTCGAGCAGGCGTTGGCACTGTTGGGCGAAGATTGCAGCGAACTGGTTGAGCAGCAGCAGGGGGTAGAAGCCGAGGCCTGCGAACTTTGCGGCAGTCGCAATACCGAGCCGTTTCAGCGGGGAAGACGATGGGCGTTTCTGGTCTTTCTCGGCTTGGATTTTCCGCTGTTTCCCGCCAGAAATACCCACCGTTGCCGCGACTGCGGGCACATCAACAAACACGCCGCAGACTAATGGCTGGCGGCGTGTTGCGCTGACTAGACTTCCTCGACCGCCTCTTCTCCTTTGGGGTTCGGGCCAAAGTCATTGCTGCCCGGTTCACTGTCCATCAGCATGAAAACCAGAATAATCAGCGGCCCCAGAAAAGGAATGACCAGCAGCAACAGCCACAAGCCACTGCGGCCGATATCGTGGCAGCGGCGCACGGCATAGCCCAGTGACGGCAGCAATACTGCCAAACCGTACAGTGAGCTGAGCAGCCCCACACCCATCTCCATGTTGCCCAGCCCGAAGATGCCATCAATGATGCCCAAGCCAATACTGATCAGCACATTGAACAGCACAAAAAACCAGTACTCGCGACGACGTGAGCGCCCATTGAAATCGACATAGCGTCGCCAGGCATTCAAGTAACACTCAAACGGGGTGGGCATGGATTCCGACATATTCAGACGCTCCTGTGTCTCTGCTGTTTTGCGGGGTTCATCGTAGTGTAGCCAGCTTACCGATAGAGTGGTACTGCTGGTGTCGTGCTCCTGATAAGTGTTTGTAGTGGCATAGTCAATTTGGCCACCTGATTAGAGGTGATAGCATCACTTCA